>JALYHS010000144.1 GCA_030776385.1 Actinomycetota bacterium | reverse complement strand
GAACAGATCGGCAGGCAGGGCGGGACCACCACGACGACCCCTGGACCGTTCGGCCCCGAGATCCGCGCCGAGATTCCGGCGCCCGGCGGCGAGAGCAGCAGAATTGCCAGGTTCATCGGCGTGGACGGCCCCCGCTGGTTCCTGCGCGGTGTGATCAGCGGGCAGGCACTCGTGGATCCGGATGCGGCTTCGCGCGTCGAGGAACTCTTCCGCAGCATCGTGGTGGTGCGCGGCACGACGCCGATGCCCCCGCGCGACCTCATTCCGCTGCAGGTGCCTCCGTCGATGGCCGGCGGCGTCCCGCAGAGCGTCTGATGCCGCAGCGCGGCGACGGGGAGCCGGAGCAGCACGAGCCGGCCCAGCAGGGCTCCGAGCAGCATGAGCCCGACTTCCGCGAGCAGATGGCCCAGGCCGTTCGACTCTCGGGACTCGGCCGTGTCGCGCCGGATCAGACTCCGTCCGCTGCGACCCTGCTGATCGCCATGGGCGGTGTGCGCGGGATCGTGGAGTCGATCCTGCCGGGGCTGCTGTTCCTGGTGACGTTCACGATCACCCGCAACATCGGGGCTTCGGTGGCCGCGCCGGTCGTCATCTCGGTGGTGTTCATCGGCATCCGGCTGGTGCGACGCGAGCCGTTCACCTCGGCGATCGCGGGCGCCCTCGGGATCATCATCTCGGCCGTGATCGCGCTGGTGACGGGGCGGCCCGAGAACAACTTCGTCCCCGGTTTCTTCATCAACGCCGCGATCCTGATGGCGATGCTGATCAGCATCGTGGCGCGTCGCCCGTTGCTCGGCGTGCTGGGTTCGCTGCTCCTGAGCGATCCGGAGTGGCGTCAGGATCGGGCTCAGCTGCGCGTCGCCTACATCGCGACCTGGTTCTGGGTGGGACTCGCGACGATCCGGCTCGGCGTCGAACTCCCGCTCTATCTGCTTCACGACACCTCGGCGCTGGCCGCCGCGCGACTCATCACGGGTGTCCCGCTTTATGCGGTGATCCTGTGGCTCACCTGGTTGGTGATGCGCACCGCGTGGACCGCACCCGTTCGCGTCGAGGACTCGCCGAAGAGCTAGCTGTCGGCGGCTGGCATCCATCGGACTGCCGGGGTAATGTATCTTGATATCAAGATAAATCGACCAGGGGGCACCGGCTCCGAACATGCCACCCGGGATTAGGGTGGCCTTGCTGGAAAGTGCCGCGCTGCGGCCAGCAGGATGGTCGAAGACGAGCAAGGGAGACGCCATGTCGGCGGTTGACAGTTTCGGTTCGAAGAGCACGCTGACGGTGGGCGGGACGGACTACGAGGTCTTCCGCGTCGACACCGTCCCCGGCTACGAGAAGCTCCCGTTCAGCCTCAAGGTGCTGCTCGAGAATCTGCTGCGCACCGAGGACGGCGCCAACGTCACCAAGGCGCAGATCGAGGCGCTCGGCTCCTGGGTCCCCACCGCGGACCCCGACACCGAGATCCAGTTCACCCCTGCCCGTGTCGTCATGCAGGACTTCACCGGCGTGCCGTGCATCGTCGACCTCGCCACCATGCGGGAGGCCGTCGGAGCGCTCGGTGGTGACCCGAACAAGATCAACCCACTCGCGCCCGCCGAGCTCGTCATCGACCACTCGGTCATCGCGGACCTGTTCGGCACCGAGAACGCCCTCGAACGCAACGTCGAGATCGAGTACGAGCGCAACGGCGAGCGGTACCAGTTCCTGCGCTGGGGCCAGACCGCCTTCGACGACTTCAAGGTCGTCCCGCCGGGAACCGGCATCGTGCATCAGGTCAACATCGAGTACCTGGCGCGTGTCACGTTCACGCGGGTCTCGACGAGCTCGACCGGCGAGAGCGTGTTGCGGGCATACCCCGACACGCTGGTCGGCACCGACTCGCACACCACCATGGTCAACGGCCTGGGCGTGCTCGGCTGGGGTGTCGGCGGAATCGAGGCGGAGGCGGCCATGCTAGGCCAGCCCGTGTCGATGCTCATTCCGAAGGTCGTCGGCTTCAAACTGAGCGGATCCATTCCGACCGGCGTGACCGCCACGGATGTCGTGCTCACCATCACGCAGATGCTCCGCAAGCACGGGGTCGTCGGCATGTTCGTCGAGTTCTACGGAGCCGGCGTCGCCGAGGTCCCGCTCGCGAACCGCGCCACCATCGGCAACATGAGCCCGGAGTTCGGCTCGACCGCCGCCATGTTCCCGATCGACGATGTCACCCTCGACTACCTGCGCATGACCGGTCGAGACGAGGAGCAGGTCGCCCTCGTGGAGGCATACTCCAAGCTGCAGAAGCTGTGGCACGACCCCGAGTTGGAGCCCACGTTCAGCGAGTACCTCGAGCTCGACCTGTCGACGGTCGTCCCCTCGATCGCCGGGCCGAAGCGCCCGCAGGACCGAGTCATCCTGACCGAATCGAAGCAGCAGTTCGAGAAGGACCTCGTCGACTACGCCGACTCCGACCGCTCGCAGGTGGACGCCGCGATCGAGGGCACCTTCCCGGCGTCCGACCCGATCGGCTTCACCTCGCAGGACTCGGACACCGCTCACGAGATCCACCACGTGCACGTGTCAGCAGCGCCGAAGAGCGCCTCGAAGCCGGTGCACGTGAACCTGGCAGACGGCACGGAGTACACGCTCAACCACGGCGCCGTCGCGGTCGCCGCGATCACCTCGTGCACGAACACGTCGAACCCGAGCGTCATGCTCGCGGCCGGCCTGCTCGCCCGCAATGCGAACCGCAAGGGCCTGAAATCCAAGCCGTGGGTGAAGACCACGCTGGCCCCCGGATCCAAGGTCGTCACCGACTACTACGACAAATCCGGGCTCACGACCGAGCTCGAGCAGCTCGGCTTCTACACCGTCGGCTACGGCTGCACGGTCTGCATCGGCAACACCGGTCCGCTGATCGACGAGGTCTCGGCCGCGATCAACGAGAACGACCTGGCGGTTACCGCCGTGCTCTCGGGCAACCGCAACTTCGAGGGACGCATCAGCCCCGACGTGAAGATGAACTACCTGGCGAGCCCGCCGCTTGTCATCGCATACGCGCTGGCAGGTTCGATGAACTTCGACTTCGAGACCGACTCGCTCGGCACCGACAGCGAGGGCAACGAGGTCTACCTGAGAGACATCTGGCCGGATGCCGCGGAGGTCCAGAAGACAATCGACGAGTCGATCACGACTGAGATGTTCACCAAGGAGTACGGCGCGGTCTTCGACGGGGACGAGCGCTGGCGTTCGCTGCCGACGCCCGACAGCGAGGTGTTCGAGTGGGATGCGAACTCGACGTACGTGCGCAAGCCCCCGTACTTCGATGGCATGACCCTAGAGACCAGCCCGGTCGTCGAAATCACGGGTGCCCGCGTGCTCGCCAAGCTGGGCGACTCGGTCACCACCGACCACATCAGCCCGGCAGGCAACATCAAGGCCGACAGCCCGGCAGGCACGTACCTGCAGGAGAAGGGCGTCGACCGCAAGGACTTCAACTCCTACGGATCGCGCCGCGGCAACCACGAGGTGATGATCCGCGGCACCTTCGCCAACATCCGCCTGCGTAACCAATTGCTGGCGCAGTTCAACGACGGCAGTGGCGTCGAGGGTGGCTTCACCCGTGACTTCACACAGCCGGATGCTCCGCAGGCCTTCATTTACGACGCGAGCGTCAACTACCAGGCCGCTGGCACCCCCCTGGTGATCTTCGCGGGCAAGGAGTACGGCTCCGGTTCGAGCCGCGACTGGGCGGCCAAGGGCACCTCGCTGCTCGGGGTGCGCGCCGTGATCGCGGAGAGCTTCGAGCGCATCCACCGCTCGAACCTGATCGGCATGGGCGTGCTGCCGTTGCAGTTCCCCGCGGGCGCGACGGCGGAGTCCCTTGGCCTGGACGGCACTGAGGCGTTCGACGTCACCGGTGTCACCGCGC
>JALYHS010000143.1 GCA_030776385.1 Actinomycetota bacterium | reverse complement strand
GCGCGCATCGCTCAGCGCGACTGCACCTCAGCTCGGCTGCACCGGCACCGGCTCGGTGTCCGGGAGTGGGCTGGCGTCGCGTCCGCGCAGGTCGGGGAGCGCCCGGTGGAAAAGCGTCGGAACGAGCGTCCCGACCGCGGCGAAGACGACCGCCACGATGAATCCGCCGAGACCCGCCCCGCCGCCGTGGCTCGCGGAGACGTAGTCGATGAGGAAGCCGGCGACCGCGGAACCCGCCGCCGCGCCGATGAGTTGACCGGTGCCGACCCAGCCGTACGCCTCCGCCGTGTCGCTGAACCGCACGCTCGACGAGACCACGGCGAACATGACGGCGAGCGCGGGCGCGATGCAGAGGCCGGCCACCAGCAGGGCACCGCTGAGCGTCCAGAACTCGGCGGATGTGCCGGTCCAGATCAGGATGGCGGCGGTCGCCAGGATCGACCCGACCAGGATCACGACCATCCGGCGTGCGAGCGCCCACGGCCCGACCGGGATGTGGCCGAGGAACAGTCCGCCGAGCAGCGAGGCCACCGCCCAGATGGAGAGCACCAGGCCCGAGGTGGAGTTGCCCTGACCGAAGGTGGCCACCACACCGGCCTCGGTGGCGGCGCAGGTGCCGACCAGCAGGAAGCCCACGATCGTCGAGAGCAGCACCTGCGGCCGCTTCAGCACCGCGCCGAGCTTGCGCTTGCTCCGCGGGATGCGCACCCGGCCGAGCTCGGGGGAGAGCAGGAACCACAGACCCCCGCCGAGCAGGAACACCACCGAGACCAGGATGCCGACGGTCGTCGAGATCTGCGTGGAGATCAGGGTGACGACGACCGGTCCCGCGATCCAGATGATCTCCTGCGCGGAGGCGTCGAGCGAGAACAACGGGGTCAGCTGCCGGGAGTTGACCATCTTCGGGTAGATCGTGCGCACCGCCGGTTGCACCGGGGGATAGCTGAGACCGGCGACCAGGCCGGCGATCATGTAGCCGACCAGCGGCAGGGGCGCCAGGGCCACCGTGAGCAGCGAGACGGCGCAGATGGATGTCGTGAGCAGCAGCACCGGACGCATCCCCCAGACACCCATCCAGCGGCTGGTGAGCGGTCCGGACACGGCCTGCCCGACGCTGGTCGCGGCAAGCACGAGCCCTGCCGCTCCGTACGAGCCGAAGATGTGCTGCATGTGCAACAGGAATCCGAGCGAGAGCATGCCGCTGGGGAACCGGGCGGTGAGTTGCGCGGCGATGATCCGGGCGACTCCCGGGGTTCGCAGCAGGCTCACGTATGCGTTCACAACCTGTCAACTCTAGACCCAGACTGGCGTGCGACGAGGTCTGTCGGAGGAGCCGCTTAGGCTGTGGAATCTGTGGAGAAGTCTGCGGACTTATCCACAATTGTGGACGACACGCCCACTACATGTAGTGGTTGCCACTCTGTCGGTGCCCCGATATATAGTGGTGAAACTTCCAGGCCGGGGGATGGGACAACGGCCGTCGAACGTTGTATCAAGTGGGCTGAATGACGCCTTCTGGCACGCAGCAATGGCGACGCGAGAAGAGCAGACGCAATCGTGCCGTGGGGCACAGAAGGAGTGGGTCAGGTGACCATCACGGTCGTGAAGCGCAACGGTGAGCGCGAGGCGTACGACGCCAACAAGATCAACATCGCGATCGAGCACGCGAGCCTGGGTCTCGACGAGAACATCACCTGGGTTACGCAGATTGCGAGCGAGCTCGAGCTCACCCTCTTCGACGGCATCACGACCCAGCAACTCGACGAGGCGGTCATCCAGGTCGCTCTGCAGAATGTCAAAGACGATCCGCAGTTCGACACCGTCGCCGCACGCCTGCTGCTCAAGACCATCTACAAGGGCGTGCTCGGCGACTACACCACCGCAGACGAGCTGAAGGCGCTGCACGTCGCCAACTTCCGCCCGTCGATCGAGCGCGGCGTCGCCGAGACGCTCTTCGACCCGCGTTTCACGGCCCTCTACGATCTCGACCGCCTGGCCGCCGCTCTGGAGCCGACCCGCGACGAGCTGCTCAAGTACATCTCGGTCGTCACGCTCAACAACCGGTACGGCATCAAGGCCCGCAATGGCCAGCCGCTCGAAGTGCCGCAGTACTTCTGGATGCGCATCGCCATGGGCCTGTCGCTCAACGAGGCGGACCCGACCGCTGTTGCCATCGGCTTCTACGAGAAGATGTCGAAACTGGAATACATTGCGGCCGGGTCCACCCTGGTCAACGCGGGCACCGCATACCCGCAGCTTTCGAACTGCTTCGTGATGGAGATGCAGGACGACATCGAGCACATCGCCAAGAGCGTGCGCGACGTGATGTGGCTCACCAAGGGCACGGGCGGCATCGGCCTCTCGGTCACCAAACTGCGCGCCCAGGGTTCGCCGATCCGCTCGAACAACACCATGTCGACCGGCCCGATCCCGTTCATGCACACCATCGACTCGGTGCTCCGCGCGGTCAGCCGGGGCGGCAAGAAGTTCGGTGCCCTCTGCTTCTACATGGAGAACTGGCACATGGACTTCCCGGAGTTCCTCGACCTGCGTCAGAACTCCGGTGACCCGTACCGTCGTACCCGCACCGCCAACACCGCGGTCTGGATCTCGGACGAGTTCATGAAGCGCGTCCAGAACGACGACGACTGGTATCTGTTCGACCCGCTCGAGGTGACAGACCTCAACGAGCTCTACGGCAAAGCATTCTCCGAGCGGTATGCGTTCTACGCCGCGGAGGCCGAAGCCGGCCGCATCCACATGTTCAAGAAGATCGGCGCGCGCGAGCAGTTCAAGTCGATCCTGATCTCGCTCCAGACCACCAGCCACCCGTGGCTGACCTGGAAGGACACGATCAACAACCGCGCCCTCAACAACAACACGGGCACGATCCACCTTTCCAATCTCTGCACAGAGATCTGCCTCCCGCAGGATGAGGAGAACATCTCCGTCTGCAACCTGGCCTCGATCAACCTGTCGACCCACCTCGCCATCGACTCGAACGGCACGCTCGGCTTCGACTGGACCCGCATCGACGAGAGCGCGCGGAGCGCGGTCCGTCAGCTCGACAACCTGATCGACATCACGGTGTCCTCGGTGCCCGAAGCGGATCACGCCAACATCAACAACCGCGCGATCGGCCTCGGCGTGATGGGCTTCACCGACGTGGTGGAGCGCCTCGGCCTCAGCTACGAGAGCGAGGAAGCCGCAGCCCTCATCGACGAGGTCATGGAGCACGTCTCCTACGCCGCGATCGACGAGTCCGCCGACCTGGCGCGCGAGCGCGGCACGTACGCCAACTTCGAGG
This sequence comes from Actinomycetota bacterium, assembly GCA_030776385.1. GTDB lineage: Bacteria > Actinomycetota > Actinomycetes > Actinomycetales > Microbacteriaceae > Lysinimonas. The sequence goes on along the minus strand of JALYHS010000143.1, from coordinate 1,554 downwards.
GCAGCCGGTGGTCGCAGGGACTCGTGCCCTTCGACTCCATCGCGCTCACCGAGGCGGATCGCGGCCAGGCCATCAAGGTGGATCGAACGACCCGCCTCGACTGGGACGCCCTGCGCGTGAAGGTCAAGGGCGGCATGCGCAACGCGACGCTCATGGCGATCGCGCCCACGGCATCCATCGGCCTCGTTGCCGGCACCACCCCCGGACTCGACCCGCAGTTCTCTCAGATCTTCAGCCGCTCGACCAGCAACGGCAAGTTCCTCGAGGTCAACCGGAACCTGGTCGGCGACCTGCAGCGGCTCGGCGTTTGGGGCGAGGTGAAGGAGCAGATTCTGCGGTCGCAGGGTGACATCCAGAACATCGACGCCATCCCGGACTCGATCAAGGCGATCTACAAGACCAGTTTCCAGCTGTCGCCGTACTCGTTCCTCGAGGTGGCCGCCCGCGCGCAGAAGTGGATCGACCAGTCGATCAGCCGCAACATGTATCTCGAGACGCGCGACCTCGGCGACATGATGGACATCTACTACGCGGCATGGGAACGGGGCGTCAAGACGACGTACTACCTGCACATGAAGCCGCGTCACACGGCCGAGCAGTCGACGGTCAAGGTCAACAAGGCCGAGGACATCGTGGCCAAGGCCGCGGCGTCGGGGGCCTCGACAGGCTCGACCAGCGATGCGACAGGCTCGGCCAGCGATGCGGCGCCCTCCGCGGCGCCGGCTCGGCGTGGATTCGGGGGACTGGGCAAGTGAGCACTCTCAATATCGACCAAGTACGCGTCATCCAAATCGGTGGCTATGAGGTCCCGACGGACCCCATGGACGACCTCCAATGTGAAAGCTGCCAGTGATCTCGACAAGCTCGATCCCCGAAAGTAGGAACTAACCATGGGAATTCTCGGAACCGGCCTGCAGGACGGCCTGCTGCTCAAGCCCATCAAGTACCAGTGGGCCATGGACCTCTACGACCAGGCGGTCGCCAACACCTGGTTCCCCAACGAGATCCAGCTCGGTGAAGACATCGCCGACTTCAAGAGGATGACCGACGAAGAGCGTCACGCGGTCACCTTCCTGATGAGCTACTTCAATCCCAACGAGCTGCTCGTCAACAAGGCGCTGGCCTTCGGCGTGTACCCGTACGTCAGTGCGGCGGAGTGCAGCCTCTACCTCGCGAAGCAGATGTGGGAGGAGGCGAACCACTGCATGAGCTTCGAGTACGTGCTCGAAACCTTCCCGATCGATCGGGAGGCCGCGTACAACTCGCACGTCGACGTCCCCTCGATGGCACGCAAGGAGGAGTTCGAGCTCAAGTACATCCGCCGGATGACGGAGCAGACGCTCGACATCGCCACGGTCGAGGGCAAGAAGGACTTCGTGCGCAATCTGGTGGCGTACAACGTCATCCTCGAGGGCGTCTGGTTCTACTCGGGTTTCATGGTGGCGCTCTCGTTCCGTCAGCGGAACCTGCTGCGCAACTTCGGATCTCTCATGGACTGGGTGGTGCGCGACGAGAGCCTGCACCTCAAGTTCGGCATCAACCTCATCCTGACCG
>JALYHS010000142.1 GCA_030776385.1 Actinomycetota bacterium | reverse complement strand
CGAGCACCCGGAGGGGTTCGACGAGGTGCTCGACGACTTCTCCGCCCGGTCCCAGGAGTCCGACCACTTCGAGTTCTACTGGTGGCCGCACACCGACCGCGTCATGACGAAGCGGAACACTCGCCTTCCCGGGGGTGCGCCGCGGCATCCGGTCTCCCCGTTCGGCAACTTCGTCGAGGAGCGCGTGATGTCGAACGGCGCCCTCGCGTTGATGTGCCGGATCGGGCATGCGGCTCCCTCGCTCACCCCGAAGATCAACCGGCTCGCCACCCGCGTCTACGGAGACCGCGAGTACACCGACCACTCGCACGAGGTGTTCACCGCGCCGCGCAACGTACGGTTCCGCGAGATGGAGTACGCGATCCCGCGCCGCGCGGTGCCCGAGGCGGTTCGCGCGGTGCGGTTGCTCATCGAGAAGAGCGACTGGCGGATCTCGTTCCCGGTCGAGGTGCGCGTCGCCGCGTCCGACGACAACTGGCTCTCCACGGCGCAGGGCCGCGCATCCGGGTACATCGCGGTGCACCGCCACGTCAGCGACGACCACCTGCCGTACTTCCGCGAGGTCGAGGCCATCATGCGCTCGTTCGACGGGCGCCCGCACTGGGGCAAGATCCATTTCCAGGATGCCGCGAGCCTCGCGCCGCGCTACGAGCACTTCGCCGACTTCCTCGCAGCCCGTGACCGCCTCGACCCGGAGCGCCTCTTCGCGAACCCCTACCTGGACCGCGTGCTGGGTCTCTAACCCAGCCCGCGGCCTTCTCACCCAGCTCGCGGCCTTCATTTGCCGAAAATCGCCACTGGGGATCGGCGCAACTGGGGGATTTCGGCAAACGGAGGGCGGGTCGAGGTTCAGACCAGCTGCAGCGCGTGGAACGGCACTCCACCGATCCGCGCCCGCCCGTGCAGCGCCGCAAGCTCGAGCACGACCGACACTCCCGCCGCCACCAGACCGGCCTCGGCGAGCAGCCCGAGCGACGCCTCCAGCGTGCCGCCCGTGGCGAGCACGTCATCCACGAGCAGGACACGAGTGCCTGCCGCACACTCATCGGCATGCAGTTCGAGGGTCGCGGTGCCGTACTCCAGCGCATACTCGCGGCTCACCGTCGCGCGCGGAAGCTTGCCCGCCTTGCGGATCATCACCACGCCGGTGTTCGCAACGACGGCGGCGGCCGCCGCGAGCACGAAACCTCGCGCCTCGACTCCGGCGATCACGTCGAAGGTTCCGACGAAGGGGGCGATGAGCTCGTCGATGACGAGACGGAGCGCCGCGGCATCCGCGAAGACCGGCGTCAGGTCGCGGAACACGATTCCCGGCATCGGGAAGTCCGGAACGATCGCGGTGAGGCGATCAAGAGCGGCGGCGGCGGTCTCGGATGCGTCGGTCACCGATTCAGCATGTCACGGCCATCGAAGCCCGACTTTCACGGCGTTCGCCGAGCCGCCGCATAGGTTCGCGCGACGGGGTCACCGTAGGATGTTGCGCATGACCGGAACCGTCATCGCCATCATCGTCATCGTCGCCCTCGTGGTGATCATCGGGATCTACCTGCTCACCACCTACAACGGACTCGTGCGCTTCAACGTGCGCGTTGACGAGGCGTGGAGCGACATCACGGTGCAACTCAAGCGTCGAGCCGACCTGATCCCGAACCTGATCAACACGGTGAAGGGCTATGCGACGCACGAATCCTCGGTGTTCGAGGCGGTGACGCAGGCCCGTGCGGCGTCGATCAATGCCAGCACGCCTGCCGAGGCATCCGCTGCCGAGAATCAACTTCAGGGCACGTTGAAGAGTCTCTTCGCGGTGGCCGAGGCGTACCCGCAGCTGCAGGCGAACCAGGGCTTCCTGCAGTTGCAGGCCGAGTTGGTCGATACGGAGGACAAGATCCAGGCCGCGCGCCGGTTCTACAACGGTGGCGTGCGCGAGCTCAATACCAAGATCAAGACGTTCCCGAACACGCTCTTCGTGCGTGGCCTCGGATTCAAGGAGCGCGACTTCTTCGAGGTCGACGACGCAGCCTCGATCGCCGAGCCGCCGAAGGTTCAGTTCTAATCACTCTGCCCCCCACCCCGCAGACTCGAAGGACGGCATCGCATGTATAGCGCGATCGCTGCGAACAAGCGCAACACCATCG
>JALYHS010000141.1 GCA_030776385.1 Actinomycetota bacterium | reverse complement strand
ATCAGGGCGATGCGCTCGTGCAGGTCCCAGTTCGCCAGCAGGAACGGGGTTCGACCCTTCCCGGCGGCGGCCGCCATCTTGGCGAGCAGTTTCTTCACATCGGAGATGTCGCCGGGCGTGCGGTGCTCGGCGGCGTCGACCGCGATCAGGACCTCGAGCGCCTCTCGAACGGCCACCGCCTCGGCCACGGAAGCCGGGGCATCGGTCACGGCCAGGAGCGTGTGCCGGATGCGCACCATCGGGCCGGGGGCCGTCGCGAAAAGGCCCCCACCGCGACCCGGGCGGATCTCAGCAAGTCCGCGATCCGCGAGCAGGCGAATCGCCTCTGCCACGGTGGAGCGCGCGAACCCCGAGCGGGCGCGGAGCGAGTCGATCGTGCCGATCAGCTCACCGGGCTTGAACTCCCGGGAGAGGATCTGCTGCTCGATCTCGCCCGCCAGAACGTTCGCACGCGTCAGACCCGCCACCGAACTCATGAGGGCAGGCTACCAACAACGGTCGCAACCGTTGACGGGGTTGAGATCGACGGTCGCGTCGCGTCGCGTCTCACCATGACCAGTCGTTCTCGGACAGCTCGGTGCCCTCACTCGAGGTCGTGCGAGTCGACAGGTGGGAACCACGCTCGGCGATGTGCGCCTCGTACGCCTCGAGCGAGTCGTGGGCGAAGTCGTGCTCGAAGTCGCGGATGACCGAGTGGATGTGATCGCCGCCGCCCACCGAGTTCACCAGCTCGATCAGGAGCGAGCCGGTATGCACTCGGAAGTAGTGGGGAGTCCCGCGCTCGAGGCCACCCGCCCAGGCGAAGTGGATGTTCGACAACCCATCGGAGTCGAGTTGCGCGCGGTACTCGGCCGACACCTTGGCGGGGAGTCGATCGAGGTAGGTGTCGAGCAGGTGCTGGAGGATGGCCCCCTGCTGTTCGGTCAGCTCGTCGGCGCCGATCCCCGACGGCTGGTCGTGGACCAGTGCCAGTGCACGCCGGTCGTCGCTGGTGATCTGGTACTGCGGCATTCCCAGGTCGTAGTGATCCGGATATTCGAGCGCGCCGATGAGCGGTACCTGCCTCGACACGAAGTCGGCGGGCGAGACATCGTGGATGATCGCCTTCGCGCGCTGCGCGTCATCCAGCGAGTGAATCAGGTCGAAACCGAGCCCCTCGTCGGCGGCGAGTGGGTTGAGGACGCCCGCGTTGATCGCCGGCTGCTGGCCGAGTGCGCTCGGCGTCGACGAGATCCAGCGCTGGTTCACCACGGTGATGTTCAGGCAAACATGGTGGCCGAGGAAGCGGAACGACCAGGTGTCCTCGAATCCAGGGCGACCGAAGATGCAGAAGAAGTATGAGTCGGAGGTGCGCCACAGGGGCGCGGCGACGCCGAGGAAGTCGGCCTCGAGTCCGCGGAGGACATGCTCCAGCTGCATGATCGCGAGGACCTTCGTGTACACCTCGGGCGAAACCGCGAGACGAACGAGCTCGAGGACAACGACCTTCTGGTGGCGGTCCAGGTTGTGCAGGGAGACACCGATCCGGTCGGGTTTGGGGATGATGTCCCAGTCCAGGCGGCGGGGATCGTTGAACTCGAACAAGGCTGCGGAGCGCTGCTCCGCCGAGAAGGTGTCGAGCAGACCGATGACACCGACCAGCAGTTTCTGGACGGTTTCGGGGTCTTCGAAGGTCGGCTTGCTTGCCGAGGTACCGGTTGTCACAGGGAATCCTCATTGATCACGAAAACACTGTAACGGTTAGATGGTTTTAGAGGCAATGCTCTCCGCCTTGACACCCGTCGCAAGCGGTGAGCATAATCGGTAAACCATCCTAACCTTTTGGATGGTAAAGCGAAGGAGCTTTCAGTTGCTGGCTGCGATCGTCGACGCTCCGGGTGCTTCCCCCCGCGTCGGCGACGTCGATTCTCCGAAGCGTGCGTCCGGCTCCACCCTGTTGGAGGTGGTTGCGGCGCCTCTCAATCCGCTCGACCTCCTCATCGCCTCCGGCGCCTTCCATTCTGCTCGCCACGAATCGGCCTACGTACCCGGCAGCGAGTGCGTCGGGAGGGTCCTTGAGTCCGACTCGTTCGAGGTCGGCTCGCTCGTCTACGCCGAATCTCACGCATCACCGACCTCGCCCGGCTCGCTCTCGACGCACGTCGTGGTTCCGGATGCCGACATCCTCTCGTTGCCCGACGGCATCGACCCCATCCAGGCCGCCGCCATCGGGAATTCGGGCGTGGCCGCGTTCCTCCCGCTCGTCGACGTCGCGAGGCTGTCTCCCGGGGATGTGGTTCTCGTTCTCGGCGCCACCGGGTCGGTCGGACAACTCGCCGTGCAGATCGCACACCTTCGCGGCGCGTCGCGGGTGGTCGGAGTCGGCCGCGACACCGAGGTCCTGGCTGGTCTTGCGGCGCTCGGCGCTGATGCTGTCGTCGAACTGCGCGCGGGGGAGGACACCGACTCACTCGCCGAGCGCATCCGCGCCGCCACGGGCCCGGTGGACGTCGTCATCGACACCCTGTACTCGCAGCCTCTCGAGGCCGCCTTGCAGACCTGCGCGATGCATGCCCGTGTCGTCAACGTGGGTCACTCGGCCGGACCGACCGCGACCATCCCCGCCGGCCTGCTCCGCGGTAAGCAGATCGCTGTGTCCGGATTCGCCGGACTCCACACCCCGCTGCGCGACAAGCAGGTGGCGCTCGAGTGGCTGTGGGCAGAGCTGGCCGCAGGCCGGATCCACGTCCCTGTCACCACCCTTCCACTCGAAGACCTCCCGACCGCGTGGAGTGCGCAGGCCATGTCGCCGCACGCCAAGCACGTCGTCGTCCCCCGCCCGAATGAAAGCGAGAGCGCATGACCGACAACGATGTCGCAGCTGCGGACGTCCTCAGCGGAGTGGTCGCCGGACCGAACCGCGGACTCCGCTTCCAGACGCCGACCCTCACCGGTCTGACGGATGACCAGGGGCGCTTCCGCTACCGGACGGGCGAGTCCGTCACGTTCCTCGTCGGGGGGCTCGTGCTCGGCGGCACGAAGGGCGCTCCCCGGGTGAACCTGGCCCAGCTGGTGGATCGCTCCGACGGCAAGGTCGAGCGACTCCACGACCCGATGGTGACCAACTTGGCGCGTTTCGTGCAGACCCTCGATGCCGACGGCGACTACGAGGACGGGATCATCATCGTTCCCGCCGTGCACGACGTCATCGGCCAGATCGTCCTCAACTTCAACCAGGCCTCCACCGACGCGACGGAGGTCGAGGAAGAGGCAGGCGACAAAGGCCCCGGCACCGCGGCCATGGTCGCGTTCTCCACCGATCAGACGATCACCTTCGCCACCGATGCCGCCGTGACGGGCCTCCTGGAGAAGTTGAACGCGACACCGGGCGTCTTCACCGCCAACACCCCGCGGCGGCTGCGCGATGGAGCCGCCGCCCGCAACGAGTTGCGCCGCAACATCCGCGGTATCCGCAAGCTGACGGATGTGCGGATCCCGACCCGTGACGGTTCGTACGTCTGCGCCGACGTGTTCCTGCCGGACGACGAGCAGCAGCATCCCGTCGTCATGAACCAGGGCTTCTACGGCAAGAGCTTCGACCACGGGATCATCGCGGGACCCGACGATGCCCGAAAGAAAGAGG
>JALYHS010000140.1 GCA_030776385.1 Actinomycetota bacterium | reverse complement strand
GCCATTCACCCGCAGCTGGGCAGCTCGTCGACCACGGTGCGTGCTGAGTAGTCACCGAGCGCCTCACGGGGAGTCCTGCCGTCAGTGGGACGAAGGCGCGTCCAGTGCCGCCGAGGCCGGCGGCGCGAGGGACTCGAGTTCCGACCAGAGTCCGTCCGGGATCTCGATGTCCGCATCGGCCAGCGCCGCATCGAGGCGATCGACCGACGAGACTCCGATCACCGTGCTGTCGACCAGTGGGCTGCGAAGACTGAACTGAAGTGCGGCGGCGCTGATCGGTACGCCCGCCTCGCTACAGACCCGGGTCATCTCATCGATCGATCGACGGACCTCCGGCCCGGTCGGACGATAGCCGTACCTCTCGGCGGCTCCCGGGCGACCGCTGAGGGCTCCACCGCCATACGGCGCAGCGTTGTTCACTCCCATTCCCCGACGCTTGGCGCTGACCAGCAACTCCTGAGCGGACCGGTCCACGAGAGTGAACCGATTGTGCGTGATGATCATGTCGAACTGGTCCGTCTCGACGAACTGCTGGAGCATCTGCACCGGGCCGCCCGATATCCCGATGTGTGCGACGAGTCCCTGCCTTTTCATCTCGACAAGAGCGTCCAGGGGGCCGCCAGGGGCGGATGCGACATCGAAGCCGACGACCTCGGGATCGTGCAGGAACATGATCTGGACCGAACTCAGTCCGAGCCGTTCGAGCGACTGCTCGATCGATCGCCACATCTGCGCGGCAGAGAAATCGTCGTCGACGACGTTGCGGTCGAGCTTGGTCTGGACGACATATCCCTCCGGCACACCATTCGTTCTGGCGAGCGCTTCCCCGATCAACTCCTCCGACCGACCGCCCCCGTAGATATTCGAGGCGTCCAGGTAGTTGATTCGGGGATCGGCCCCGAGACCGCGGTCGGTCAGGGCGGCGATTCGGGCGCGGTGGGCGATGTCATTCTCTCCCTGTCTCAGGTTGCCCCAGCCGGACGTGCCCACGCACAGTTCAGACACCATGAGTCCTGTCGACCCCAGCGGCTTACGATGATTTGCACTGCTCATCGTTTTCGTTCCTTTCCGATTCGGTCTCGACATGATGATCTAAATTGATCGTTAACGACCATAAATCGCGCTCCGCGACCCACTGAATGCGTTTTTTCAAACTATCATGTCGCGTTCTCTGGTAATTTGCGTACATATTTACCCTCGCAGGAAGGGCAGGTGGGATTTCCATGTCAGCTCCGCGCACGTCCGACCAGAAAGCTGACGTCTTCGTCGACGGGCAGGCTGGAGTCGCCGAAGGACCGGTCTGGGACGCCGCGCGCTCGCGATTGGTGTGGACCGACATCCCCGCCGAGGTGGTGCACTTCACCGACTTCTCGACCGGTGCCGACTCCCAGGTCGAGACGGGCGGCCGAGTCGGTGCGGTCGTCCTGCGGTCGGAGGGGGGATTCGTGCTCGCGATGGAGAACGAGTTCGTCCTGACAGGCACCGACGTCGGCATCCCGGAATCGCGCACCCGCGTGACGGAGGACCCGCGCTTCCGCTTCAACGACGGGAAGTGCGATCCTGCCGGCCGCTTCCTCGCGGGGCTCGCGGGTACCGACGGGCGCTGGGCGACGGCGGGGCTGTACCGCTTCGATCCTGACGGGACGACGACCGAGGTCGTTTCGGGCATCTCCTGCTCGAATGGCATCGGCTGGAGTCCCGAGGGCTCGATCATGTACTACGTCGATACCCCCACGTATCGAATCGACTGTTTCGACTACGACCTGGAGACCGGGGTTCCCAGTAATCGGCGCCTCTTCGCTCCCGTCACCGAGGGGTACGGTCGTCCGGATGGCCTGTGCGTCGACGCGGAGGGCTGTGTCTGGGTTGCCATCTGGGGCGGATACGAGGTCCGGCGCTTTTCTCCGGAGGGAACACTGCTCAGCAGAGTCTCTCTCCCGGTCTCGCTGGTGAGCAGCGTCGCTTTCGGTGGCCCACAACTCGCCACACTGTTCATCACGTCTTCCCGTGATATTCCCAAGCACCAGATCCCGCGTGAGCCGTTGGCGGGGGCGATCTTCAGGATGGAGCCCGGGGTGACGGGACTTCCCGTGGCCGCATTCGCTGGCTGAAGGACTCCGACTCACCCCGTCCGTGTCGTGCGAGCAGGCCGGCTAGCCGGCAAAGGGGATGACCGGTTGGCCCCGCACCCCCACCTCCACGCCGAATACCGAGCCCGCGAGCGGTTCGACACCGTCATCGAGGTTCTCCCGAGACGTCGTGATGTAGAGAGTCCTCAGATCGGAGCCGCCGAACGTGCACGAACTGACCTGCGAGACAGGCAACTCGACGACGTCCTCGAGGACCCCGTCGGAGTTGTAGTGACGTACCGCTGATCCGCGGAACATCGCGACCCAGATCCCGTCCGCCGCGTCGACCCACAGGCCGTCCGGCCCTCCCGCGCCATCGGGTACCTCGACGAAGGGGCGCCGATTAGTCAATACGCCATCGGCCACGTCGAAGACATCCGTCCGACGCGTCCGCGAATCGTTGTAGTACATCCGGGAACCGTCAGCGGTGAAGCCCAGTCCGTTCGACACCGTCGCACCCCCGAAGAGGAGATCGATCGACCGGTCGGGGCTCAGCCGGAACACGTCGCCGTTCCCGGGAGAAACGGTGGACTTCATGCCGCAGATCAGTTCGCCTCGAGGATCGCAGCCCCCCTCGTTGAATCGTCGATCCCCATCGGCCCACAGCTCGGGAGAGACCCACTCCACCATGTCATCGCGCCAGAGCGCGAACTCACGCTCGGTCGCGACGACGAATCCCCCTCCGACCCGGGGCCTCACCATCGCGGCGACCGGCGAGTCGACGTGGAGCCGGCTCACCGCCCCGGTTGTCGCGTCGAGCGAGAGAACGTCTCCCGCCAGCATGTCGACCCACTTGAGTCCGCCCCAGCCCTCGAACCAGACGGCACCTTCGCCGTGATAGCAGAGTGGATCGGTGACCTGCTGCGCCTTGACCATGGCTGAATCCCGTGTTTCCTGATCGACGGTCCTCCCGTCGCGCGCGAGGACTCGTCTGGTTTTTTGCTACCACCGCGTGTCCTTTATATACCACCACGCTATGGCGAACTGCTCTGCCCTGGCTGAGTATGAAGCCAGAAATGTCAGGGAATTCGCGGCGATGGAATCCCCGACCCGCCCCGCGGTTCCCTTTCTGGACTCGATACAAATCGCTCACGAATCTCGGTATGCTCGGCAGAAGTGTTTGAATTGTTTCATTGGCCGTACCGTGTCGCGGTGCGAACGTGCGAGGGAGCACTGTGGACCGTTTGAAAGACAAGGTCTGCATCGTGACGGGAGCCGGCGCTCCCGGTACCGAGGTGGGCAACGGTCGCGCGGTCGCAATCCGTTTCGCGCGCGAGGGAGCCATCGTCGTCGTCAACGATCTCGATGAAGCGGCCGCGGTGCGCACACTCGACATGATCGAGAGCGAAGGCGGCACAGGTTCCGTGTGCATCGGTGATCTGAGTCGAGCCGATTCCGCGCGCGAGCTCGTCGGGCATGCGATCTCCCGCTGGGGCCGCGTCGATGTCGTGCACAACAACGTCGGAATCAGCGGGCGCGGCAGCGTCGTCGAGGCGTCGGAGGATCTCTGGAACCGTGTCATGGCGGTGAACGTCACATCCGCCATGCTCATGAGCAAGTTCGCCATCCCCGAAATGGAGCGCACCGGCGGTGGAGC
>JALYHS010000139.1 GCA_030776385.1 Actinomycetota bacterium | reverse complement strand
TGGCTATCCCGGTGTTCGTCGTCTGGGCGCTCATCGCAGCAGATGTCGCCGCGAAGATCCCGCTTGCTGGGTACGCGTATCAATGGACGAGTCGCCTCAACAACCCGACCCTAGGGTGGTTCACTGGGTTCATCGCCCTGATCGCCTGGGTCAGTGGGATGACGAGTCTCGGGTATATCTTCGCCGGCTACCTCGCCAGCGTCTTCAACTGGCAGCTCACTACCGTCTCGCAAATTCTTATAGCCATCCTGGTAGTCCTTGTGAGCACGATGATCAACGCATATCGAGTGCGACTGGCCACCCTCATCAACAACGTTGGTGTCGGAATGGAAATCCTAATCACCGTTGGCGTTACCATCGTCGTTGGTATCGTCGCATTCGCTATTCCCGACGGTCACCAGCCGTTTTCCTCGCTCCTGACGGGCAAATCCCCAGATTCCACAACCCCATACTGGGTTGCGTGGCTCGGCGCGTCGCTCGGACCTTTCTTTGGTCTGGTCGGAGTTGAAGCCGTCGCCGATGTTGCCGAAGAGACCAAGCAGGCTCGCAAGGTGATACCGCGGACCATGTTCATCTCGTTGACCATCTCGTGCGTCATCGAGTTCCTCATGTACCTGGTCTACGTGCTCGCAATCAAGCATCCCGCGAGCATCGGTACTAGCGCCGCCCCGATTGAGGACATCATCTCCCAACAACTCGGACCGATTTTTGCTCGCATAGTGGTCGCGTTCGCGCTCACGAGCATCTTCGTCTGTCTCCTAGCCAACCAGCTCGTCGGCACGAGGTTGCTGTACTCGCTCTCACGCGACAACATGATGCCCTTCTCGCACGTCCTGCGTCATGTTGCGCCCAAGCGGAAGACCCCGTCCACGTCTGTGCTCGTCCTGGGCGCGGTTTCTGTGCTGATGCTGCTCTCGGCGCTCGTCAGCGCTCAAACGTTCAACTACTTCCTCGGGATCGCGACGCTCGCGTTCTTCGCCGTCTACACCGTGCAAACCATCGGGCTGCTCATCGCGCGGCGCACAGGGCGAATTCCGGCGCCGGAGCCCGGCACCTTCGATCTCGGGCGGGCGCGGGTGCCGGTGCTGATTATTGGTCTCGTGTTATTCGTGCTGGTCGATCTGGCTCTGATCTTCTTGCCGGTCTTCGCCGGCAACGCGGTCGTCTTCGCTGGAGTTGTAGCGCTCGGCGCGGTTTGGTGGCTGCTCGTCCTGCGGCGTCGTCTGAAGGCCGGTGAAGCTGGACCTCTGTTCGCAGACACTCACCCGGACGTCGAGCCGGTCGTGAAGATCTGACATCCAGCAGGCGTCCAGAGAAGCTGATCGCCCGTAGCGATTTCTCGCAACCGCTCAGGCGCGAAGCGCCGGCCGCATGGCTGGGGCCACTGGTATGAGCTTGGCCAACAACACGAAGGGGTGAGGACGATGACGTTGGTAGGTGCAGGCCATGCCGTCGACGCTGCGATTCAACCGACTTTCCGCGGACCATTCTTTGAGATCGGCCCAAAGAGCCGCCTACGTCTCGCGCAGCTTGAAGTGATCACCCGCGCTGCCGGCCGTGCTGGACGCGAGCACGGAGTCACCGTCGTCCTCACCGTCCCCACAGCATTCATCTCCCCACTGCATGCACTGAACGCCGGAGTCCTGCTGTTCGCGCAGGGGATGGACCCAGACTCCATGGGCGACGGCATGAATCGAGTCTTCGCCGAGTCGCTCGTTGATGCCGGGGCCTCAGGCGTAATGCTCAACCACACCAGCAATCCGCTGTCACCATCGATGTTGGAAGCAACGCTTCGGCGCGCAGACAGCTGCGGCCTCCTCACCATCGTGTGTGCCGACACCGTGGCCGATGTCGAAACCATCGCATTCCTGCAACCCTCAGCGATCCTCTTCGAACCGCCCTCGCTCATCGGTACCGCATCAGCGGATGAGCGGGACTGGATCGGTCCCATCGACGAGGTCGTCCGACGCGCCAGCCCAAAAGTGCTGACGATGCACGCCGGCGGAGTCTCCTCCCCAGCGATCGCGCAATCGATCATGCGTGCAGGCGCCGACGGGACAGGGTCGACCAGCGGAGTCCTCAGCGCACACGATCCCCTCATCGCCGCCCGCGACTTCATCGCCGCAACCGCCGCCGGGTGGGAAGCAGCCCAACACCGCGACCAAGCCCCCGAACCCTCGACCTCCGACAGGTCACGAAGCGAAAGCGAGCACCGATGATTACCACCCTCAATGGCCGAACAGCAGTCATAACCGGCGGAGCACGAGGAATAGGGCTCACCGTCGCGCGCGCCCTCGCTGCGGATGGCGCGAACATCGCTCTCCTGGACCTGCTGGACTCAGTCGAGGACGTCGCCGAGCAGATTTCTCAGGAATACGGCGTCAAAGCGCTTGGACAGCGTCTCAACGTCACCGACCAGGACGCTACCAAAGCCGCCTTCGTCATGATCCGCGAGCAGATCGGCGTGCCCCAAGTGCTCCTCACCGCCGCCGGCATCGAGGTGAACAAGGACTCCGTCGACATGACCGCCGACGAATGGCGCAGAGTCATTGACGTCAACCTCACCGGGACGTTCTTCGCCGCCCAAGCCTTCGCCAACAACCTCCTTCAGGCCGGCCTCCCCGGCAGCGCCATCTTCATCGCGTCGATGTCCGGTTCGATCGTGAACGTACCCCAGTGGGCCGCGTCCTATAACGCATCCAAGGCTGCCGTGGCCCACCTTGGCAAGTCCCTCGCCGTCGAATGGGCAACGGCAGGCATCCGAGTCAACTCGATCTCGCCCGGCTACGTCCTCACCGATCTCACCCAACAGATCATCGATAAAGACCCTTCATTACTCGAAGGGTGGGTCTCCCGCATCCCGCAGGGCCGCATGGCAACCCCCAGCGACCTAACGGGTTTGGTGAGCTTCCTCGCATCCGACGCGTCCTCCTATCTCACCGCTCAGGACATCATCATCGACGGCGGATACACCGCGATCTAAAGACACACGGGAGACACTGCTGAGAGGTTTGTTGTCACCTGAGGGTAAGGATGTTGTGCCTCGCCAGAGCGATGGTCACCATGGTGTAGGCGTATCCAGCCGAGTTCCGTCGGGACGTCATCACAGTCGCCCGGATGGGTCAAGCACCGCTGACGCAGGTCGCGAACGACTTCGGCGTCTCGATCACGTGCCTGCAGCGGTGACTGCGGATCGCGGACCGCGCCGAATGGGTCTGTGGCTGACGGGTCGGTGTCTCGGATGAGCGAGAACACCTCGGTCCCAATGGTGCCCGCCTCCTCGGAGAGCTCGGACACGCCGGGGCGATTAACCCCTGTCATGTGTCAGGACATCGGTGACGCTTTTGCATCAATAGTTCGGTGACCCTTCGGGCCCGTCTGGTGGTGACAATTCGCTTCGATGTGTGAGGCATGGCCCGCCGTGAACCGGTTGATCCTCGTGTCCGTCTCGAAATAGCGCGTGGCCGCCGGATGCGCCGCGGGGCGCGGTGAGGGAAACGGTGCAACGTCGGGACCCCCTCCAGTGGGGCATCGTCCGATCCTCATCTTGACGCTCTCACCACGCCGGACGGGGACGGACCGCTCGGCGCGTTGATCCGAGATCCGACGCCGATCCGACGGAAGACACGCCGCCGGCCAGGACTCCCTCAGATCTACGCACCGCCAGCGCGAGTCCGCCAGGCGAACGCCGCAGCAATTCCTGGGAAGAACAGCTCACTGAACCCGTAGGAATTCGATGCCCCGTCTCCGCACCGCGGGACTGCGCAGCGACAGCCGGCGGAGGCCTCCTCCACAGGGGTGATCCCTCCGAGTGTGACGCATAGTCACAAGCCGCTCGTCGTTCAGAAGTCGGGGCTTGAGCATGGATTCAAGGGAGCAGTGACTGGTCGAGGAGGTCTGCGATGGGCAGCGTCGAGCCGTACGAGACGGGCCGCGGTCCGCGCTACCGCGTGCGTTATCGGGATCCGGAGCGCCGCACGAAGGCGAAGGCTGGATTCCGCACCAAACGAGAGGCGGAGACGTTTCTCGCGACCGTCAGCGTCGCAGTCGCACACGGCGCCTACATCGATCCGGGGGACGCGCGCCAGACAGTCGGTGGTCTCGGTCCACGGTGGCTCGCGGCGCAGGCCCATCTGAAGCCGAGCTCATACGCAGTGCTCGAGATCGCCTGGCGGGTCTACGTGGGACCGCGCTGGAGCGAAACCGAAATCGGTCGGATCCGACACAGCGACGTGCAGCTCTGGATCGGCCAGCTCATCGCGGGTTCCGCGCCGAGCGTGCATCCGCAGCATCCGCTTGGCGCGACCAGTGTGATCCGCGCCTACGGGGTCCTTGCAGCAATCCTCGACACGGCGGTGCGGGACAGGCGGCTGAGCGCCAACCCGTCCCGCGGCGTCAACCTCCCGCGGAAGCGGAAGAAGCGGCACGCCTACCTCGGGCATCAGCAGGTTGAGCTGCTCGCGCAGTGCGCGGGGGAGGAGAAAGCGCCCCTGGTGCGCTTCCTCTGCTATACCGGCCTGCGCTGGGGCGAGGCGACCGCACTGCGTGTGCGCGACGTCGACCTCCCGCGCCGCCGCGTGATGGTCAACGAGAACGCCGTCCGCGTGAACGGCCGGATCGTCGTCGGCACCCCGAAGTCGCACCATGCACGCTCGGTGTCGTTACCGCTGTTCCTCCAGCGGGAGATCGCCGCAGCGTGTGCGGGCAAGTCGGTCGACGCGCTCGTGTTCGGCGATGGGGTGTCGCACCTGAACCAGCCGACCGTGCACGGCGGCTGGTTTATCCAGGCCGTCGCACGAGCTCGACGCGCTGACCCGACCTTCCCGAACCCGACGATCCACGACCTCCGACACACAGCCGCGAGCCTCGCCGTGAGCGCCGGCGCGAACGTCAAAGCGGTTCAGCGGATGCTCGGCCACGCCTCAGCCGCGATGACGCTCGACGTCTACGCCGACCTCTTCGACGAGGACCTAGAGGCCGTTTCGACCGCCCTCGATCAGGCACGAGCCGCAGAGGTTGTGCAGTTTTCGCGCAGTTTTCCGGTTCACGAGGTACCTCGGAGCGACCGACTTCCGCGTAGTTCCAGGGATGCAGGGGCATAGGAAGGGGTGCCCCCGCTGGGACTCGAACCCAGACTGAAGCGATTTTAAGTCGCTTGCCTCTGCCATTGGGCTACGGGGGCAATCGGGCGCACGATAGCCGAACCGGGGTCCGCTGACAGCCCGACCGTGTCAGGGACGAGCGCTCCAGCCTGCCCGGATGCCTGCCCCCAGCGACACGGTGCTATCGCCCGACCCCTTCGGTCTACCGCGGGCTGCGAGGGAGCCGAGCGCCCCGCTCGGGGTCGGCGCGTCGCTCTAGGCTTCCGCCATGGGAACCGCGGTGTGGGTCGCGATCATCGTCGTCGTCGCCCTGGTCTTCCTGCTGGCGCTCTACCTGTGGGTGACGTACAACTCGCTCGTCACGCTCCGCGCGCGAGTGGACGAGGCGTGGAACGACATCGCCGTCCAGCTGCAGCGCAGAGCGGAGCTGCTGCCGCCCCTGCTCGACGCTGTCCGGGACAACGCGGCCCACGAGAAGTCCGTGTTCGACGCGGTGGTGGCGGCACGCGACGAGTCGCTCTCCGCCACCACCCCGGTCGACGCCAGCGCCGCCGAGAACCACATGCAGCAGGCGCTGAAGTCGGTGTTCGCCGTGGCGGAGGCGTTCCCGCAGCTCATGGCGAGCCAGGGGTTCTTGCAGATGCAGGGCGATCTCGTCGACAGCGAGCACAAGATCCAGGCTTCGCGCCGCTTCTACAACGGCGGGGTGCGGGAGTTCAACACCAAGATCCAGGTGTTCCCGAACAACGTCTTCGCCAAGCGGCTCGGGTTCGGCAACCGCGAGTTCTTCGACGCAGCCGAGCTCGCCGCGATCTCGGAGCCGCCACGCGTGCAGTTCTGACCGCTTCCGGGTGGTCGCCGGGCTCGCCGCGGCCCACCCTCGGCC
>JALYHS010000138.1 GCA_030776385.1 Actinomycetota bacterium | reverse complement strand
GGATCGACCCGTCGTGGGTCCACCGCCAGACCTCCTCAGTCGCAAACGGGATGACCGGCGCCAGCAGGCGCAGCAGCACGTCGATCGCCTCGCGCAGTGCGGTGACGGCGCTCGCCTGTGCACCGCCTGTACCGGTGTATGCGCGCTCCTTCACGAGCTCGAGATAGTCGTCGCAGAAGGTCCAGAAGAACTGTTCGGTCACCTCGAGCGCACGGGCGTGGTCGTACTCCTCATAGGCCCTCGTCGCGAGGTTGATCACCCGTGCGAGCTCGGCGAGCATGTCGAGGTCGAGGGGCTGGGTGAGAGCGCGGGTCTCGACAAGCTCGACCAGCGGGTCAGGCTCGACCAGCGGGTCAGGCTCGACGAGCGGGTTAGGCGCGACCGGCGAGGGCAGCGGGAAGGAGTAGACGAACTTCGAGGCGTTGAGCACCTTGATCGCGAGCCGCCGGCCGATCTTCATCTGCTTCGGGTTCTGCGGATCGAATGCCGCGTCGGTTCCGAGTCGTGACGAGGCCGCCCAATAGCGGACCGCATCCGAGCCGTGCTCCTCGAGCATGGCCGCCGGGGTCACGACGTTGCCTTTCGACTTCGACATCTTCTTGCGATCGGGGTCGACGATGAAACCAGAGATGCCCGCATCGGTCCACGGGATGCTGTGGTGCTCGAGCTCCGATCGCAGCACGGTCGAGAACAGCCAGGTGCGGATGATGTCCTGCGCCTGCGAACGCAGGGAGTACGGGAACACCAGGCCGAATAGTTCGGGATCCGTCTCCCAGCCGCCCGCGATCTGCGGGGTGAGGGACGAGGTGGCCCAGGTGTCCATGATGTCGAGCTCGCCGACGAAGCCGTTGGCCTGCCCGCGCTGGGATTCCTCGTAGCCGGGGGCGGCATCCGAGGACGGATCGATCGGCAGCAGGTGCTCGCCGGGCACGATCGGCTGCTCGCGAAGCACCTCGCCGTCGGCGTCGATCGGGTACCAGATCGGCAGCGGCACGCCGAAGAAACGCTGGCGTGAGATCAGCCAGTCGCCGGTCAGTCCTCCGACCCAGTTGTCGTAGCGCACCCGCATGAACTCGGGATGGAAGTCGATCTGCTTGCCGGCCTCGAACAGCCGGTCGCGCAGCGCCTCGTCGCGGGCACCGTTGGTGATGTACCACTGACGGGTGGCGACGATCTCGAGCGGCTTGTCGCCCTTCTCGAAGAACTTGACCTGATGGGTGATGGGCTTCGGGTCGCCGATCAGCTCACCCGACTCCTTCAGCAGCTCGACCATTTTCGCCTTCGCCGAGAACACGGTCTTGCCCGCCAACTCGGCGTAGGCCGCGCGACCCGCCTCGCTGAAGAGCTCGGCGGCGGGCGCCTCGTCGAGGATGCGGCCGTCCTTGCCGATGATCGCGCGCGTCGGCAGATCCAGCTCGCGCCACCACACCACGTCGGTCACATCTCCGAAGGTGCAGATCATGGCGATGCCCGACCCCTTGTCCTTCTGGGCCAGGTGATGGGCGAGAACGGGCACCTCGACGCCGAAGATCGGGGTGGTCACCGTGGTGCCGAAAAGTGGCTGGTAGCGCTCGTCATCCGGATGCGCCACGAGCGCCACACAGGCGGCGAGCAGTTCCGGGCGGGTCGTCTCGATGTCCACGTTGGAGCCGTCGGCTCGGTGGAAGGACACGCGATGATAGGCGGCCGGCTGGTCCTTGTCCTCGAGCTCGGCCTGGGCCACCGCGGTGCGGAAGGTCACGTCCCACAGGGTCGGAGCATCCGCCTGATAGGCCTCGCCGCGCGCCAGATTGCGCAGGAACGCCCGCTGAGCAGCTAGCTGCGCCTCGTGGCCGATGGTGCGGTATGTGAGAGACCAGTCGACGCTGAGGCCGAGATCGCGCCAGAGCGTCTCGAACTGCTTCTCGTCCTCGGCGGTCAGCTTCTCGCACAGCTCGATGAAGTTGCGGCGCGAGATGGGCACCTGGTCTACGGCCTTCGAGCTGGCACCCTCACCCCCTGCCAACGGCGGAACGTAGCCATCGACGTAGGGCAGCGTCGGGTCGCAGCGCACACCGAAGTAGTTCTGGACACGGCGTTCTGTCGGCAGGCCGTTGTCGTCCCAGCCCATCGGGTAGAAGATGCTTCGGCCGCGCATGCGTTGGAACCGGGCCGCAAGATCCATGTGCGTGTAGCTGAACACGTGGCCGATGTGCAGGCTGCCGGATGCGGTCGGCGGGGGAGTGTCGACGCTGAAGA
>JALYHS010000137.1 GCA_030776385.1 Actinomycetota bacterium | reverse complement strand
GGTGAGGGTGAACCGGGGCGTTTCGCGGGGGCTGGATTCGACACGGCTGGGTTCGACACGGCCGGGTTCGACACGGCCGGTTTCGACAGGCTCAACCAGCGGGGTGGTGGTCGGCGTCACGAAGATGTTGCCGGGGTGGGGATCGGCGTGGAAGAAGCCGGCCACGAAGATCTGCTGGAACGTCGCGCGTGCGAGCGCCTGGGCGACCGCCTTCGGGTCGATGCCGGCGGCTTGGAGGGCCGCGACATCCGTGATTTTGATGGCGGTGACGTCGCTCAGCGTCAGGGCTCGCAGCGCGGTGCGCTCCCAGACGACCACGGGGGCGGCGACGGTCGGGTCGGTGGCGAAGTCGGCGGTGAAACGTTCGGCATTCGCGGCCTCGTGCAGGTAGTCGATCTCTTCGAGGCTGGTCGCGGCGAACTCCTCGACGAGCGCGGGGGCGTCGGCGCGCGAATACACGAGGCGGATGCGGGAGACCCAGCGTCCGATCCGGCGAAGCGCCGCGAGGTCGACCTCGACGATCTGCTCGATGCCAGGACGCTGGATCTTGACCACGACATCCGCGAAACCGAGGTCGGCGGCGATGGCAGGGCTGAGGCGCGCGCGGTGGGCTTGACCGAGGGATGCCGCGGCGATCGGCACCGGCTCGAACCACTCGTATGCGGCATCCAGTGACATGCCCAGCTCGCGCTCGGTCTGGGCTGTGATGGCGTCGAACGGCTCCGCGGCGACCTCATCCTGCAGACCCTCGAGTTCGCGGGTGATTTCGGGCGGCAGGATGTCGAGGCGCGACGACAGGAACTGCCCGACCTTGATCATCAGCCCGCCGAGGTCGGCGGCGAGCACCCGGAACCGTTTTGCGAGCACGATCAGGCGCTTCGTGCGGCCCCTCGCCGCGTACGCGCGGAAGCCGATCCGGGGCAGCACGAGCTCGAACCACCAGGCCTGTGCGAGGAAGATCGCGGCGAAGCGCACGATGCGGCGGTAGCGGGCCTTCAGGGCGCGCTCGCGAGCGGGCGTGAATGCAGAGGGGGTGCCGGTGGGCATCCCCGATTGTGACACCGGTTCAGTCTTCGGCGAGGATCGCGTACAGCTTGCGACGTGCGTCGTCGATGATCTCGGCGGCACGGTCGCTCTGCTCGCGGCTGCCGCTGGTCGCGACCTGCCCGATCGCCTGAGCCAGCTTGGCCCCCGCCTTCGGCAGGGCGGCACGGTCGGCATCCCAGCCACGACGGCTCTCGGACGGATGCGGGGCACTCGTGAACTCGGCGGCGGCGGCCTTGCCGGCCTCCGTCAGCGAGTAGACCTTGCGCTCGCCGTCCTGCACGGCGCTGACGAGCCCCTCGTCGGCGAGCAGCTGGAGCGTGGGGTAAATGGATCCGGGGCTCGGCTTCCAGGTGCCGCCGGACCGTGTCTCGATCGCCTGAATGAGCTGGTAGCCGTGCATCGGGGCGTCGGCGAGCTCGACGAGAATCGCCGTACGGATGTCGCCACGGCCCATGCGGCTGCCCGAGCCTGCGCGTCCGGCGCCCATTCCCGCGCCCATCCCGCCCATGCCGCGGGGACCGAATGCTTCGCGCAGGCCGTCAACAGCCTCACGGATGTCGAAGCCGACGTTGGATGAGTTGCGCATGGCGGGGTCCTCTCGGAAAGGGTGGGACGATTGGGACGATTGAGCGATACCTAACGATACATCGCTCAGCTGGCACGCGGGCTGGGCGACCAGAACTCACGGCTGCCTTTGCACTAGCGTCAGCCCCGACGAGATGGGAAAACCATGAGTGTGAACGGTCATGCCTGAGAGTCGGCTCGATGCTCTCACGGTGATCAGCGCGGCGGCGGTCGACGAGGTGGCCATCGCCGATCCGTCGGCGTCGCTGGACTGTGCTGGATGGCCGATCGCCTCGGACCTGATCGCCCATCTCGGCAACCATTTCGGCTGGGTGCTCGCCACGATCGGTGCCAGTGAGCGACCGCTTCCCGGTCCGGGGACGCCCGGGGGCTCGTCCGTTGCCGCATGGTTCGCCTCGGAACGAGACCGGTTCATCGAGACGCTGACCGCAATGCCGAAGGCCACACCGTGCTGGACGCTGAGCGGCCCCGGAACGTTGGCCTTCTGGCATCGCCGGTCGACATTCGAGATTGCTCGACACGTGTGGGATCTGCGAACGGCAGGCGGGGTTCGACCGCCGCCGCCGCCGGAGTTGAGCGCCGAATGCTACGCAGACGGCGTCACGGAACATTTCGACGTGTTCCTCGAGCGATCGCGCCGCAAGCTTGAACCGCTTCCCGGCACCCTGCGACTCGTCGCGACAGACACCGATGCGTCCTGGTTGCTGAGCTCGGACTGGTTCCGCCCCGACATGGCCGTCCCCGACGCCGTCATCGAGGGGCACGCCGGCGAACTGGCTCTGTTGTGCTGGGAGCGCGCGGATGCTCTGTCCCGGCCGGAACTCGTCGTCAGCGGGTCGCACGACGTGGTCCGCGCCTTTCAGGGCGCCCCCATTCACCGGTGACAACTACACCCCAGGGATGACGACCCTGCCCGCGGCCGCGCCTAGCCTTGCTTGCATGAGGACACCCGCATGATCGAAGCAGTAGGTCTCACGAAGCGCTACGGCCAGAAGACGGCGGTCGACGACATCAGCTTCACGGTGAAGCCCGGCATGGTCACCGGCTTCCTCGGCCCCAACGGCGCCGGCAAGTCGACCACCATGCGGCTGATCGTCGGGCTCGACCGCCCCACCAGCGGCACGGTCACCGTCAACGGCGCCAACTACGTCAACCTCCGAGCGCCACTCCGCGAGGTCGGCGTGCTGCTCGACGCGAAGGCCGTGCACACAGGTCGGACCGCCGAGAACCACCTCCTCGCCCTTGCCGCCACCAGCGGCATCGGCCGCAAGCGCGTCGACGAGGTGATCGCGCTGACCGGCCTCGAGTCGGTCGCCCGTCGGCGGGTCGGCGGTTTCTCGCTCGGGATGGGGCAGCGGCTCGGCATCGCGGCGGCGCTCCTCGGCGATCCCTCGGTGCTGATTCTGGATGAGCCGGTCAACGGTCTCGACCCGGAGGGGGTGATCTGGGTGCGCGAACTCACCCGCCACCTGGCGAGTCAGGGTCGCACGATCTTCCTCAGCTCGCACCTGATGTCGGAGATGGCGCAAACCGCGGACCACATCATCGTGCTCGGCCGCGGCCGGGTGATCGCGGATGCTCCGGTCTCCACGATCGAGGCGCTGGCCGCCGGCGACGTCGTGCGGGTGCGCACTCCCGACGCCGAGCGGTTCGCCGCGCTCCTCGCGGATGCCGGCGTGAATGTCACGGCGACCGGCGCCGATCTGCTCCAGGTTTCCGGCATCGCATCCGCCCGCCTCGGCGAACTCGCCGCGCAGCAGGGCATCGTGCTGCACGAGTTGACCCCGGTGGTCGGCTCCCTCGAGGACGCCTACCTGGCCCTCACCCAAGACGAAGTCGAATACCACGCAGGAAAGCTGGTCTCCGCATGAGCGCCGCAACCGCCACCCATCACCTCGCCACCCACAGCACCGACTCCGGACACGGCTCCGGTCACGGGCGCGGAATTGCCACGGGATCCGGTCTGACCTTCGGTGGCGTGCTCCGTTCCGAGTGGATCAAGCTCCGCACCGTGCGCTCCACCCTCTGGTGCTACGCGCTCATCGTGCTGCTGACCATCGGACTCGCGCTGCTCATCGCCGGAGTTCAACGAACCGCGCCCGGCGCCACCCCGACCGCCACCCCGGTGACCCTCAGCGCCGCCGCCCAACAGGCCGCCTGGATCCGGGATGCCACCCTCGGCATCAACTTCAGCCAACTGGTCATCGCGGTGCTCGGCGCCCTGGTGATCACGGGCGAGTACGGAACCGGGATGATCCGCTCCAGTTTCGCCGCGGTGCCCTCCCGCCTGCCGGTGGTGATCGCGAAGACGCTGGTGTTCGGCGTGACCACGTTCATCGTGTCGCTGTTCTCGCTGGTCGTCGGCGCGTTGGTGATTCTGCCGGTCTTGCAGGGCCACAGCATCACCCCGAATCTCGGTGACGGGGCCGCATGGCTCGCCCTCATCGGCGGCGCCGGATACCTGGCCCTTGTTGGTGTGATCGCGCTCGGGATCGGGTTGCTCGTGCGCAGCAGCGCCGCCGGCATCGCCGCCTCGGTCGGTCTGCTGCTCGTGGTGCCGATCATTCTGAGGGTGGTGGCCAGTGTCACCTCCGCCGTCTGGCCGGGCAACGTGGCGAGTTTCCTGCCGAGCGAGGCCGGAGGCACGCTGTTCGCCTATCCGGTCACGGCGCCCGCGGCCGCATCCGGAGTCGTAGTGCTCGACTCGTGGGCGTCGCTCGCAGTGCTCGTTGGCTGGGCGGTCCTCATGCTGGTCGTAGGTTGCGTGATGGTCAAGCGGCGCGACGCCTGACGCCTGACGCCTGACGCCTGACACGCTTTCTCATGCGGCGGAGACGCGGTGTCTGTCCGCCTGCATCCAAGTTCACAGTTGCGCAAGCGCGAACTTGAATGCCATCGGCGAGCATCTGTTCTCCGCCCGGGGCTCGGGCCGTCGCAGGCCGGCTGCGCTCGACGCCACCCCGACGGCGCAGCCGTCCTATCCCAGCCCTTCTGCGATCCCGCGGATCACGCTGAGTCGGCGGTCCCACTCGGCGCCGAGTAGGTCGAGGCGGCGCGCCGTATCGCCGAGCGCCGAGCCGAGGGCGCGGAAGCGAAGCTCGCGTCCGACGCGCACGGAGTCGACCAGACCGGCAGCGTGCAGCACACCGAGGTGCTTGGCGATCGCCTGACGCGTCACCGGCAGCCGCTCGGCGAGGGCGGATGCGGACGCGTCACCCTCGCCGAGCGCGACCAGGATCGACCAGCGCGTCTCGTCGCCGAGGGCGGCGAACACGGCGACCAGTTCGGCAGCGGGTGCGCTCATTCGAGCTCTTCGAGGTAGGCGACCAGTTCGTCGAGCTCGGAGTTCCAGCCGCCGCGGTTGCTCTCCATCGCCGCCGTCGGGTCGGCGAGAGTGTTGAAGCCGGACTCGACGACCGTGAGCCGCGTACGCGGGCGGCCATCGGCATCCGGTTCGAGCGGTTCGACCGTGAAACGGAAGACGGTGGAGCGATCGGGATCGAGCTCCTCGCTGGGCGTCGCGTTCTCGTTGCCCCAGCGGTACGCGATCGTGTGCGGGGCGCCGAGCTCCTCGATCCGTATCGGAAAGTTGCCGTAGTCGTTCCAGCCGAATGTGCCGTCGGCGCCCGCCTCGAGGCGATCGAGCGTCGCAGTGTCGCCGAACCACTTCGCGATGTGCTCCGGTTCGGTAATCGCGGCCCAGACCTTGTCGTGGTCGGCGGCGATCGTGACGGTGCGGCGCACGGTGAAGGCGTCGGCATCCACGATCGACTGTTCGTTGGTGGTCATGGTCATGATGGTGCTCCCTTTCGATGGATGTTGCAACTCAACGGTTGCAGTGTGCACTGTGCTTGCTGCAACTGTCAAGTTGCAGGTGGAGGAGGGGACGAACCAGCGAGATCGGCGGATCCGGGCGTAGCTTGGTCTAGGTGACAGACGCACCCACGATCACGACCGCCGGCGAGCTGCGCAAGGCCGGATTCGTCG
>JALYHS010000136.1 GCA_030776385.1 Actinomycetota bacterium | reverse complement strand
GCCAGTCTCCGGCCCGCGCCCCCGCGTCGACTCCCGCGAACACCGGATGCGCGGCTCCCGGCCAGCGCGCCGCGAGCCCGTCGAGCTCCAGTCGTCGCACGCGGGCGTGGAGAGGCTGACTCGCCGGCTCGGCCACGAGCGGCTCGGCCACGACCTGCACGGGGTCGCCCGCGAACGGCCGGAGCCGCCCCAGCACCGCGCGCAACGCCGCTACGCGCTGACTCGCCCGGAGAACCTCCCCGAGCGGATCGATCGAGGCGAGCGCGAGGAGGGCGACAACCGCGACCGACTCGGCAGGAACGCCACGTCCGAGCAGTCCCGCACCGGCGAGCACCGGGACGAGCACGGCAAGCCCCGCGGTGGCGAAGGAGAGCAGGGCGGCCCCGAGTCCGGCGGAACGGGCGATGCGGCGCTCATCGGCGGCGAGCGCGGCATCCGCGTCGGCGACTCTGGCGACGGCCTGCGCGGCGAGTCCGTTCGCACGGAGGTCGGGGGCGGCATCCACGAGTGCGGAGAATCGGGCGGCTACCAGCGCGCGGGCCGCGACCCGGTGTGCACCGGCCGCGCGTTCGACCCGAGCCGCCAAGAGCACCGAGAGCGCCAACGCGACCGTGAGCACGATTCCGACCAGCGCCGCCGCACCGGGATCCACGAGCGCGACCGTCACGATCACTCCGGCAAGCGACAGCACGCCGACGATCAGCGGCGTCACCACCCGCGGCACCAGGTCGCGCAGCTGATCGATCGACGTGACGAGGTAGTCGATGGCGCTGCCGCCCTCGAGCAGTCGACGCGATCCGGCCCCCCGTGCGGCGATCGAGCCCCAGACCCGCAGCCGCAGCGCATCCGTCGCTGCGAAGAGCGCCGTGTGGGTGACGAGCCGTTCCGTGTAGCGCGCGACCGAGCGGCCGAGCCCGAAGAAGCGGACCCCGACGATGGCGACCGAGAGGTACATGATCGCCGGATGCTCGGCCGCCCGCACGATCAGCCAAGCCGACACGGCAGTCAGGGCGAGGCCGAATCCGGTGGCGGCGACCCCGAGCAGGATCGCGAGCGCCCAGCGTCCGCGTGCCGGGGCGAGCAACTCACGCAGCACGCCGCGGGCGCGGGGCGTGGAGCGGCCGGAGCGGGAGGGAGCGGCGTCTGACGACTTCCCGCTCGGGCGCTCCGAAGCCGCGGGCTCCGTCGAAGGCACAGCGGCGAACTCGGCCGCGAGCTCGGCCGCGAGCACGTCCGGTTTTGTGGCGTCCGCCTCACCGCCGTGCAGCGCGACCACCCGGTTCGCGATGCCGATGGTCGCCGCGTCATGGCTCACCAACACCACAGCCGCGCTCCGCCTCATGAGCCGGATTGCGGCACGCACCTCCGCCGCGTTCTCGGAATCCAGATGCGCGGTCGGCTCGTCGAGCAGCACCAGGGTCGCCCCGGCGCGCACGCGAGCGGCGGACCGGGCAATCGCGAGGCGACGTTGCTCGCCGGGACTGAGCTCGGAGATCCGCCGCTCCCCCATCCCCCCCAGGCCCAACTGGGACAACCCCGCCAGCTCGGCGCGCGTCGGGGAGACGAGGGAGGGCGGCGACCACAGCGCGACCTCCTCCGCGACCGTCCGGCCGAAGAACGCGGGTGCCTGCGGGAGGTACGCCATGCGCGTCGGATCGACGCCCACGATCGTGCCCAAGACCGCGGCCGCCGGGTCGAGTGTCCCCGCCAGGGCGGCCAGCAGGGTCGACTTGCCTCCCCCGCTCGGGGCCGTGATCGCGGTGATCTCGCCGACCGGGAACACCATTTCGAGCCCGGAGAATGCCGGCGCGGCACGGTCCGGGTAGTGCACGCTGAACCCGTGCACCGCCGCGAGAGGACCGGGCATCGTCGGGCGCGCTCTCGACACCGACCCCAGCAGTTCGCGCGCCCGCCGGAGTGCCGCACGCCCGTCCTGCGCCGAATGAAACGCGGAGCCCACCTCGCGCAACGCCGAGAAGCACTCGGGCGCGAGCAGCAGCACGAGCAGGGCGACCTCCAGGCTGATCCCTCCGCCGAGCAGTCGCAGCCCGAGCACGACGGCGACGAGGGCCACCGACAAGGTCGCGATCATCTCGAGGGCGAGTGCGGAGAGGAACGCGGTGCGCAGCATCCGGGAGGTGCGGGTCCGCCATTCGCGCTGCACGCCGTCGAGTGCCACCGTC
>JALYHS010000135.1 GCA_030776385.1 Actinomycetota bacterium | reverse complement strand
CCTCGACCTCGGCATCGTCGAGCTCACGCCCTGAGAACACGGCGTCGTCGGTGCGGCGGGCGAGTGTCGCGACTTCCGTGGCGAGCCGTGGGGCGAGCGCTTCGGCGGTCCGACCGCGAGTCGTCGGCGCGGGTGGCGCGATGCCCAACTCGTCGACGCGGTCGAGGAGTTCGTCCCAGGCGCCGGCCGCCGCATCCCGAGACCTGGTAGCCGCGCGACGACGCCGCGCACGCCGTCGCTTGAGCGCCCCGATGACGAGAAGCGGGACGAACACCAGCAGTGCCGGGATGCCGACGCCGAACACGGTGGGGACCACCCAGCCCGGCAGCTGGAACGGCTCGTCGTTCTTCTTCTTGCTGTTGTCGATCGACACGTTCGTGACGAGGTCGTTCTCATCGTTCTGGCTGCGCGGGGGTTGGCGCACCTGGGGCTGCGGCTCGGTCTGGGGCTTGGGCACCTGATCCTGCGGCACGTCGGTCTGGGTCGGGGTCGGCAGGAACGGGATCCACCCGACACCCTGGAACGGCACCTCGACCCAGGCCGTGACGTCGTGCCCGGTGACTTTCACCGATCCTGCCCCCTCGGCGACGGTCGGGGCGAACCCCATGACGACGCGCGACGGATAGCCGAGACTGCGTGCCATCAACGCCATCGCCGAGGCGTACTGTTCGGCATCTCCGACCATGACCGTGCCCGAGAACAGTGACTCCATGCGGTCGGCACCGTGGCCGGCGAGGGAAACCACCGAGTCGGATGCCGTCCCGTGCGAGAGGAAGCCCTTGGTGTGCAGGGTCTGCTCGATGTTGCGCAACTGTTCGATCGGCGACTTGGTGTTCCCGGCGAACTCGGTCGCCTTCGCGGCCACGATGTCGGGGATGTCGTCGACCGGACCCTCGTGCACCTGCGCGGTCGGCACATCCCGCAGCGTGGCGTCGTCGTAGTCGGTCTTCTGCAGCTCGGCGGTCATCGTGATGGTGTCGCCCTTCGCGAGACCGTCAAGGATGACCGCGCTGCCCGTCGAGGCGTTGTAGCGCAGCCCGGTGAGTTGCTCGCGGGTCAGCTTCGGCAGGCTGATGGCCGTCGGGTAGCCGACCGAGGGGATCCAGACGTCGCTGTACGCCCCGACCGTCACCGAGATGGTCTGGCTGCCGTCCGTCGTGGCGAGCGCGGGTTTCGGGTAGTTCGCGCCGACCAGCGCGAAACTGCCTGATCCGTTGGTGGCGATCGTCGAGCCTGCGACCGTCCAGAGGTGACCGTCGTAGCTGTCCATCGTGGAAAGTCGAAGCCGCTCGTCGGGTTTCAGTCCCCGCACGGTGAACAGCGTCTGGTCCACCTCGAGCTTCGAGTACTGCCGGAATCCGGCGAGCGGGCTCGAGAACTCGAGCGGTTCGAACGGCGGCACGATCTGGTTGCGGAGCACGAAGCGCGTGTCGGGCGCCGGCGCGAGCGCAGCCCCCGTCAGCGCGCCGATCGCCACGGCGGCCCCGACGACGATCGCGGTCCCGGTAAGTCGCCGACGCAGCATCCCATTCGTCCGCTCCACCGTCACGCGCTCGACGGTGGTGTGGCGCCACCCCAGCCAGATCAACGCCACGGCGGCGAAGATCACGCCGCGCACCCCCGGGTAGTACGGCTGATCGGTGCCGAGCAGGATGCTGGCCAGATACAACATCGCCGGCCCGATCAGCAGAAGAGCGGCCCGCGGTGCCGTGCGACGACGCGGCAGCCAGCGAGTCGCGAGCGTCGTGCCCACCACCCCGACCAGCCACGCGGCGACGTAGGGGACTGCGGTCACATAGTCCGGCAATTCGACAGGTGGACGCAGTGTGATGAGATCCGCCCAGCCCCACACGGCACCGATTCCGAGGCTCGCGATGCTGGTGACGGTCGGGATGACGTGGGCGATCGCCTGGTTCGGCACGGCTAGCGCGCTGCCGAACACCAGATAGGCGAGCAGGGCGATCGCGACGGTGAGCAGCGCGCCGAGCCGCAACGCCCGGGCCGCGAGCGCCGCGCCGGTGCCGACGAGGAGGCCACCGACGCCGGCAAGCAGCCACCCGAGGTCGTGGAAGCTCGTCGCCAGGCCGACGATGCCGACCAGACTGAGCACCGTGTGGACGGCGAGGTCCACCCAGGTGCGTGGCGCGAGCGTGTTCCCGCGCCCGCTCATGTCACCCTCCTCAGGAGCTTCGGCAGGTCGCCGAGCTCACCGATGGTCAGCAGCCGGAACCGCGAGACGGTCGAGAAACGCGGCTTGCCGCCGAGCTCGGCACGCAGTCCGATCAGGCGCGTGTCCTGGCCGACGACCGCCTCGATCGCGCGCAGCTCCGCAATCGGCGTCGCGGAACCCGTGACCACGACAAGCACCGAGGGTGGCGAGGTGCGGGCCAGCGCCTCGCGGACGAACTCACGCGGCGTGGTGCGCAGCCCTGCCACCGGCTCGAGGCGGCAGCTGTCATCCAGCAGTGCGGTGACGGTGGCGGTGCGCAGTTCGCGCGTCTCGGTGACGACTCGGATGCGCGTCTTCTCGCGCACCACCTGGGTCGCGAGCGAAGCCATGATCGAGACGGCGAGCTCGAACTCCTGGCCCGGTTCCCCGCGCGACTCGCCTGCGTCATAGCCTTCCGCCGCGACGAGGTGCGCCAGCACGAGTTCGGAGCGACGCGTCTCCTGGAACTGCCGCACCATCAACTGCCCGGTGCGCGCCGTCGTGCGCCAGTGCACGTACCGCTGATCGTCGCCGGGCTCGTACGGCCGAAGCGCGTGGAACGCGAGGTCGTTGTTGGTGAGCGTGCTCGTCACGGTGCCCTCCAGGTCGCGCACCAGTCCCGACTGCGAGGGCGCGAGCAGAGTGGTCGTCGGATGCACGAACAGCTCGACGGGATCGGCCCACCGCACCCGGCGCCGCAGCAGCCCCAGC
>JALYHS010000134.1 GCA_030776385.1 Actinomycetota bacterium | reverse complement strand
ACGCAGCACCGCCCACGTCGCGAACACCGTGGTACCAGCGAGCAGCGCGGCGGCCACCACGAACGGGCTGCCCGCCTGCTCGCCGGCAAGCACGAGCCCGATCGGGAGCGCGGATGCCACGAGCAGCAGGTACACGCCCGCAACCGCCGCCAGCACCCCGAACCACGGGCCGCTGCTGCGCACCGTGCCCGCCAGCACGAACCAGAGCAGGACTCCGGCGAGAAGCAGGGCGAGCAGCCCGTAGTACGGGGTGATAGTGCCGCCGATCGGGTCGCGATCGAGCACGATGGACAGCAGGCCGTCGACCGCGAACACGACCGCACCCCAGGTCACCGCGACGAAGAGGGCGATGACGCGGTCCTGGCCCGTCGGAGCCCCGGAATGTCGCACGCGCTCCCCGGAATCTCAGCGCGGGTGCGACATATCGGCGCGGGGGTCGGGGTCAGACTCCGGCGGGTGTTCCGGCATACTCGGCCCGCGTCGCCTCCTGCTCGCGGTCGAAAGCGGCGCGTTCCTCGACGTTGCGCGCCTTCACGCGGCGTCCGCGGGCGGCGATCCCGAGCCCGGTCCAGATCGAGACCTCGCGGGCGACGACCGCGGCGGCGATGACCCACGGGTTCACCGCGAGCGCTGCGAAGGTAACAACGGTCGACGAGGCATGGAAGACGTTGCCGATGAGCAGCAGGAGGCCGATCATCCCGAAGTAGACGGCGATCGCCAGGATCAGGCTGCCGAACACGTGCGCCCACCAGCCGGCACGGTTGAGCATGAGGACGAGCAGGATCATGCCGACGAGGAACGTCGCAATGGGGACCCAGAAGAACGCGCTGCTCACGAAGGACACGAAGTCGGGGCCGAACAGGTCCCCCTCGCGCAGGTCGAGGATGACGGCCGAGACGACCACGTACACCCCGGCGAAGAGCAGACCACCGACGAAGGAGAGCAGCACCCCGATGCCGCGATTTCCGCGCTTCTTCGGTGGGACCGGCGGCGCCACGTACACCATCTGCTGGGCCGGGACCGCGGATGTCGCCGCCACCGCCGCCGGAACGACGACCGGTGTCGCCTCCGCGATGGGCTGGGGGGCGGCGACGGGCTGGGCGACAGCGGGCTCGGCGACGGCCGATCGAACGGCTGCGGTGTCTGCGGGGACCGGCTCCGGCTCGATCAGCTCGGGCGTGTGGGCGGGCTCAACCACGGGCGTGTGGGCGGGCTCGGCGGCGACAGGGTCAGCTGCAACATGCTCGGCGGCGACGGGCTCAGCCGCGACAGGCTCGGTGGCGACATGCTCCGCTGGAACAGGCTCATGCGCGGCGGCTGCAGCCGTGGCCGCCTCGGCGGGCGTCTCCGGAGTCTCGTCGAGCGGCGCATCCACTGGTTCTTCGGGTGTCTTCTCGGCTTTCGAGGGGGTGACGTCGCTCATCGCTGTGCTCCTTCGCGGGGGTGGGTGTCAGCATATCTGAGCGCCGAGACCCCCGTGGAAGTGGGTGTTCGGTGTCGACCCCCAGCCGCGACGTCCGCAGCCGCCGTCACCGTCGAGGAGTCGCATTCGGCCAATGACCGCGGCACTGACCCACCGTGTGCGCCTCGTCGATCGCAACAGGCACGCCACAGAACGACGAAGGCCCCACCGGCGAACCGGCAGGGCCTTCGTGGTGGATCTCGATACGGCCTGCGGCCTACTCGATCACCGGGAGTTGCTAATTGTATGTACCGGGCGTGAAGTCGTCCGAGCTGAAGCTGTCGAAGTCGACGAAGCTCAGGTCGGACTCGCTGAACACCGAGTCGTCGGTGAAGATGCGGTTCGGGTAACGCTCCGCCTTCGCCTCCTCGGTGGCCTCAACGGTCACGTTGCGGTACTTGTGCAGACCGGTCCCCGCGGGGATCAACTGCCCGATGATGACGTTCTCCTTCAGGCCGACCAGCGGGTCCGACTTGCCCTCCATGGCGGCCTGCGTCAGAACGCGGGTCGTCTCCTGGAAGGACGCGGCGGACAGCCACGACTCGGTCGCGAGGGAGGCCTTGGTGATCCCCATAACCTCCTGGCGAGCCGATGCGGTCTTCTTGCCCTCGGTGAGCGTCGCACGGTTGATCTCGTTGTACTTCGAGCGGTCGACAAGCTCACCCGGGAGCAGGTCGGTGTCTCCGTGCTCCACGACAGTCACCTTGCGCAGCATCTGCCGCACGATGACCTCGATGTGCTTGTCGTGGATCGGGACGCCCTGCGAGCGGTACACGCCCTGAACGCCGTCGACGAGGTGCAGCTGCACCGCACGGACGCCCTGCACGCGCAGAACCTCCTTCGGGTCCAGGTTGCCCACCACGAACTGCTGGCCGAGCTCGACGTGCTGCCCGTCCTCGATGAGGAGGGTGGCGCGCTTGAGCACCGGGTAGATGTGCGGCTCGTCCCCGTTGTCGGGCGTGAGCACGACGCGACGCTGACGTTCGGTGTCCTCGATGGTCACGCGTCCGGCCGCCTCGGCGATCGGGCTCGCGCCCTTCGGGGTGCGTGCCTCGAAGAGCTCCGTCACGCGGGGAAGACCCTGCGTGATGTCGTCCGCCGACGCCGAGCCACCGAAGTGGAAGGTGCGCATCGTGAGTTGGGTGCCGGGCTCGCCGATCGACTGGGCCGCGATGATGCCGACGGCCTCGCCGATGTCGACGAGCAGTCCGGTCGCGAGCGACCGTCCGTAGCAGGCGGCGCAGACGCCGACCGCCGACTCGCAGGTGAGCACCGAGCGGACCTTGACCGTCTCGACTCCTGCCGCCATCAGCTTGTCGATCGTCACGTCGCCGGCGTCAGCACCCGCTTCCGCGATGACCTTGCCCTTGGCGTCGACCGCGTCCTCGGCGAGGCTGCGGGCGTACACCGAGTTCTCGACGTTCTCGTCGCGAACCAGGGTGCCGTCGTCGAGCTTGACCGCGATGCGGAGCTCCAGGCCCTTGCTCGTGCCGCAGTCATCCTCGCGGATGATGACGTCCTGAGAGACGTCGACGAGTCGACGGGTCAGGTAGCCGGAGTCTGCGGTACGGAGCGCGGTGTCTGCCAGGCCCTTGCGAGCACCGTGGGTGGCGATGAAGTACTCGGCCACCGACAGGCCCTCGCGGTACGAGGAGATGATCGGACGCGGGATGGTCTCGCCCTTCGGGTTCGACACGAGCCCCCGGATGCCGGCGATGTTGCGCACCTGCAGCCAGTTGCCTCGAGCTCCGGAGGACACCATCCGATAGATGTTGTTGTCCTTCGGGAACGACGCCTGCATGGATGCCGCGACCTCGTTGGTGGCCTCCGTCCAGATGTCGATCAGCTCACGACGGCGAGAGGCGTCGTCGATCAGACCCTTGTCGAACTCGCCCTGGACCTTGGCGGCACGCTTCTCGTGCTTGGCCACGATCTCGGGCTTGTCCTTCGGGGTGATGACGTCCGAGAGCGCGACGGTCACGCCGGATCGGGTCGCCCAGTAGAAACCGGCGTCCTTGATCCGGTCGAGCGCCGCGGCGACCTCCACCTTGGGGTAGCGCTCCGCGAGGTCGTTGACGATCGAGCTCATCTTGCCCTTGTCGGCGACGGCCTCCACGAAGGGATAGTCGACCGGCAGGGTCTCGTTGAAGATCGCACGGCCCAGCGACGTCGTCACCAGGTGGGTCGAGCCCTGCACGAAGCCCTCGGGAGCGACATCCTCGGCGAGGTAGACGTTCTCGAGACGGATACGCACGATCGAGTTGAGGTCGAGCGAACCCTGGTCCTTCGCGAGGATCGCCTCGGCGATCGACGAGAAGGCACGGCCTTCGCCTGCGCCACCCTCCTTGATCGTGGTCAGGTGGTGCAGGCCGATGATCATGTCCTGCGTGGGCAGGGTGACCGGGCGGCCGTCCGACGGCTTCAGGATGTTGTTCGACGCGAGCATCAGGATGCGGGCCTCGGCCTGAGCCTCGACCGACAGCGGCAGGTGCACGGCCATCTGGTCGCCGTCGAAGTCCGCGTTGAACGCGGCGCAGACGAGCGGGTGCAGCTGGATCGCCTTGCCCTCCACGAGCTGAGGCTCGAAGGCCTGGATGCCGAGGCGGTGCAGGGTGGGCGCGCGGTTCAGCAGAACCGGGCGCTCGCGGATGATCTCCTCGAGCACGTCCCAGACCTGCGGACGCGAACGCTCCACCATGCGCTTGGCGCTCTTGATGTTCTGCGCGTGCGACAGGTCGATGAGGCGCTTGATCACGAACGGCTTGAACAGCTCGAGCGCCATCTGCTTGGGCAGACCGCACTGGTGCAGCTTGAGCTGGGGTCCGACGATGATGACCGAACGACCCGAGTAGTCGACGCGCTTGCCGAGCAGGTTCTGACGGAACCGACCCTGCTTGCCCTTGAGCATGTCGCTCAGGGACTTCAGCGCGCGGTTGCCCGTGCCGGTCACCGGACGGCCACGACGACCGTTGTCGAACAGTGCGTCGACGGCCTCCTGGAGCATGCGCTTCTCGTTGTTCACGATGATCTCGGGGGCACCGAGGTCGAGCAGGCGCTTCAGGCGGT
>JALYHS010000133.1 GCA_030776385.1 Actinomycetota bacterium | reverse complement strand
CCGCTGTAGTCCGCGATGCCCCAGACGGCCGACAGCAACTGCTCCCGACTGAATACCTGAGCCGGATGCGCGAGCAGGTACGCCAGCAGATCGAACTCGGTCGCGGTCAACTCGACGGCCGCACCATCCAGGGTCACGCGTCGTGCCCGTTCGTCGAGCTCCAGGCGCCCCGCGCGGCGCACCGTCGGACTGGCCGGAACCGCCGCCCGTCGCACCAGCCCTTTCACGCGCGCCACCAGCTCGCGCGGCGAGAACGGCTTCGTCAGGTAGTCGTCGGCCCCGAGTTCCAGGCCCACGACCCTGTCGATCTCGCTGTCGTGGGCGGTGACGAACACGACCGGCACCCAGTTGTCCTCGGCACGGAGCCGGCGCACCAGCTCGGTGCCCTCGAGGCCCGGGAGACCGACATCCACGATGACCGCGACAGGAGAAAGTCTGCGGATGTCGGCGAGCCCGGTCATCCCGTCGCTCGCGACATGCACGCCGAAGCCCGCCTGCGTGAGGTACAGGCGCTCGAGTTCGGCGATGGTCCGTTCGTCTTCGACAATGACGACCATCCCGCGCTCAGACATCCCCTTTTCGGCGGTCATGGGGTCATTCAACCTCAGTGTCGGGCTTCCGGAGCCGCTCGGCGCGGCCGGAAGGCGCGCAGTTCGTCTCCCGGCATCAGCCATCACTGGTCGCGGATGCCTGATCGGCGCTCTGCTGATCCGATCCCGACTGCGAGTTGGCGCTGTCAGCCGCTCCGAGGTCCTGGGTGATGCTGTCGAGTGAACTGGACGACGTGCCCGTGGAGCTCGCACCCGATCCCGACGCGGCACCCGTACCGGCTCCGGCCGCCGCTCCGGCTCCGGCTCCCGCTCCGGCTGTCGCCGACGCGGATGGAGCTGCCGTGCCGGCACCCGGGGGGGCCGAGACCGAGTCGGCGCTGTGCGCGTCGAGCCGGCTGCATCCAGTCAGAGCGACGGCCAGAGCGAGGGCCGCCAGAGGCACCGCCAGGGCGAGGCGCGTCATTTGCGGGCCGCAACAATCGCGTGACCGTCTGCCGCGGCGGCCTTGGTGTCGGTCAGCGCGGTGGTCAGTTGCGCACGGATGCTGGTGATCACGGTCTTATCGGCGTTGTACGCCGCCGGGGTCACGGCCAGCGCGTGGGCGGCGAGACCGGTCGCGTGCGAGGAGGCGTCGTCGATCTTGGCCTGCATGTCGCTCAACTGGGCCTTCATCGCGTCGGTCCACTTGCTCGGGTTGGCGGCGAGGTCGGCGGCCAGCTTGTCGTGCGCGGACTGCAGCTTCGGAATGGCGGTGTCGGTGAGACCATCACCCGCCGCCGCCTCGAACGACTGCGGGATCACCACCGCGTAGACGCGGTACGTGGTGAAGATGCTGCGGTAGTCCGCCAGAGCGGTCGGCACCGTGGTGTCCGCCGCGATCTTCGCCTCGAGCGACCCCATCGCAGAGAGGTCGGTGTTCAACCTGCCCAGGATGGTGGTGCGGTCGCTCGGGGTGAGCGACTTGTTGGCGTTGACCTTGCCGATCGCGGTGTTCAGCGACGTCACACGGTCGGATGTCATCGTGGCGGCGGCCGCTTGGATCTGCGCGAGGGTCGAGTGCCCATTGACCGTGGGCGTCGTGGTAGCGAACGCTGGAACCGCGGTGCCGACGGCGAGGGCGCACCCGGCGACCGTCACAGTGGCGAGAGTGAGGATGCTGCGCTTCATGGTGAAACTCCTGTCGTGTCTGATGCGCACGATGCGTGCAGATCTGACACTGACGGAGCCCCATTCGCCGCTGATCAGCGGAATGTACGGGGTCGGTAAGGGCGGACGAGCCGCCATCGGTCGACGAGAAGGAGCTAGACCTTGCCGCTGCGCTTCAGTCGGGCGCGCTCGGCCTCTTCCACCAGCTCGTCGCGGCTCACCTCGCGCGTCGTCTCGCGGTCGGAGGTGCCCTGCCCGGTGAGGCTGTTCTCGATGTCTTCGGACTGACCCGAATCCACCGAGTCCCAGGTGACAGCCGAGTCGGACTGGTTGCCGCTGGCGTTGGCGCCGGTGTCTGTGGGATCTGTGCTCATGGGCACAGTCTGCCACTCACATCCGACCGGCCCACCACGATGTCGGATCGCGGAGGCAGCGCTCAGGGTTCGAGCACCACTTTGCCGCCTGCATGCCCGCTGGCCACGAGAGTCATCGCGTCCCGCACCTGCTCGAGCGGGAAGATCACCACAGGAGGCCCGATGAGCAGTCCATCGCTCGCGAGCTGCAGCAGCGAGAGGCGTGCCGCCGCGCGCAGTTCGGTCCCGGGGTCGGCACCGGCACCACCTCCGAGCATCAGGATGCCGAGATCCGCACCCCGCGCGAATCCGGCGACCGTCGCGATCCGCTGCCGGTCGCTCACGAGGGCCACGGAGGCATCAAGGGCCTCATCGGACCCGACCGTGTCGAGCGCGACATCCGCGCCGTCGGGCAGGAGGGCCCGAAGCCGCTGCTCGAGTCCGGGGCCGTAGAGCACGGGTACCGCACCGAGTGCGCGCAACTCGTCTTCGTGCGCCGCGCTGACGGTGCCGACGACCTCGGCGCCACGAAGCCGAGCGAGCTGGACGGCGGCCAGCCCCACAGTGCCGGTCGCACCGTGCACGATCACGCGATCCCCCTCGCCGACCCGGGTCGCTTCGACCAGGTGGTACGCGGTAACCCCGCCGAGGAGCAGGCCGGCGGCCTCACCCCAGCCGAGTCGTGCGGGCTTGGGCAGGACCGATGTCGCCTTCGCGACGAGTTCCTCCGCGAAACCTCCCGAAATGGGATAGGCCACGACCTCATCCCCCACGGCGATCGGCCCGGCCGGACCGACAGCATCCGGTCCGACCGCAGTGACGACCCCGCTCACCTCGGACCCCAGTCGCAGCGGAAGCGACTTCTCGTTGCGTCCGAACATGCCGCGCAGCCGCTT
>JALYHS010000132.1 GCA_030776385.1 Actinomycetota bacterium | reverse complement strand
CGGCCCCTCCCTGCCGATCCGATCCAGGATGCTTCGGGCGAACTGCGCATTCGCCTCGACCCAGCTTCCCGCGCCCGAGCGTTCACCCCACGTGCGCATGCCCGCCAGGTACAGCCCCAGCTCGGACATCGGCCGCAGCATCCACGCCCGCTCGAACAGCTCGCTGGATGCCAGCGCCCGCTCCGTCTGGACCGGCCGGTACGTGTCTCCGAGTCGCGACCACGCGACGTGATCCGCCGCAAAGCAGACGGTCGACGTGAGCTCGACGCGGAGCATCGCCAGCTCGGAGACCATGTCGAGCAACTCTGTCGGCCGCTGCGCCTCGAGTAGCGCAGCGCGCACGGCGATTCGCCGCGCCTGCTCCAGGCTCAGGTGGTGTGCCGCGGCGCCGATGAGCGTCAGTCCTCGGTCACGCGGCTGACGCGCACGTGCACGTCGACCGGACCTTGATCGTGCAGCCCGGCGCGCACCGCATCGGCGACCAGCCCCGCGGTGGTCGGCGCGGCACGGAGGGCGCTCACGCCCAGGCTCACGGTGACGGCGAGTCGCCCGGGGTGGCGTTCAACGACAGCGAGGGGGGCCTCCTCGTCGGGGTGGGCGATGCGTCTCGCCAGCCGAGCGGGGATCGGCGTCGCCGAGTAGAGGCGCAGCACGCCCTCGACGGCACGCGCCGCAGCATCCACGCGATGGGCAAGTGCACGGGTCGGTTCGCTGTCGCTCACGCCGCACCTCCTCCGGAACCGGGCAGGTGGATCTCGCCAACGGTGACATCGATGCGCGTGACACTCAGCGGTGTGTGTGCCATCAGCGCACCGGCGACCGCCACCCGCACGGCGTCCGCGCGATCCCCGACCGGCGCCGGGAAACCCGCGCTGATCGTTACCTCGACGGAGATCTCGGCCGCGGGATCTGCGGTGTCGCCGAGCAGCCCGACGCGCCCCACGAGCACGTCGGGCACGGAATCGCCCGCCCAGCGTACGATCTCGCGCACCGCGCCCTCGGTGATCGTGAGGCGCGTACCCGCGTCGACATCCGGGAACTCGATGTCGTTGCCGGCGCGCACCTCGAAGGCGATCGCGCCCAGGATGCCCGCAAGCCAGCTGTCGTCGACGGCGAGGTCGATCGCGTCACGTTCGATGAGTGCCCGCGAAAGCTCGCCCAGACGCTTCAACGAGTCGAGCACGGCCTGGCACTCGGCGTTGTCGTCGATGTCGGCGATCGCCGGCGTGCGACCGCGATCG
Source organism: Actinomycetota bacterium (assembly GCA_030776385.1). Taxonomy (GTDB): domain Bacteria; phylum Actinomycetota; class Actinomycetes; order Actinomycetales; family Microbacteriaceae; genus Lysinimonas. The sequence continues at coordinate 8,357 of JALYHS010000132.1, read as the reverse complement.
TGGTAGGCCGCGAGCTCGTCGAGTCCGAAGCCGGAACCTCCGATGCCGGCGGCGCCGCTGTCCGGGCCGCTGTCGTCGTTCATCTCCACCACCGTGTCACCTCCACCCTTCCATGCGTTCGAGAACCGTGCCGCGGGCTCGCGCGAGGCGTCCCCGCACCGTCGAGGCCGACTCGCCGGTGCGCTCGGCGATCTCCTCGTATGAGAGGCCTCCGACCTCTTTCAGTACCCAGATCTCGCGCTGATCACCCGGCAGGTCGGCGAGCACCTGCGAGAGGGCGTCGAGTCCGGATGCTGCGACCGCACGTTCCTCCGGCCCGCTGGCGGACGACGGCGCGTCGAGGTCGTCGATCGCGGCCTCGGGACGGCGCTGCCGCATCCGATCCGTCGCCTTGCGCGAGGTGATCGTGGTCAACCAGGAGCGCAGCCGCTCGGGCTCGTTCAGCTCGCCCAGTCGCTCCCACGCGGTGATCAGCGCATCCTGAACCGCGTCGTCCGCTTCCGCGCTCGAGCCGGTGAGACGGATCACGAAGGCACGGAGGTACGGCGCATGTCGCCGCACGATGACGGCGAATGCCAGCTCATCACCATCGGCAGCGCGCCCCGCGAGAACCGCGTCGGGCGCGTCCTCCAGTGCGCTCACACGGGCATCCGATCCTTCAGGTGATTCTCAGCCTTCGGGCGTGACATCCAGCCGTCCGAACGCGTCTCAGGTCGGAACTACAGTACGGGACCCCCACCAGGGGTTCCCGAGAGAACCCAAGGAGAAGCATCATGGCTCAGACCATTCCCAGCGCCGTCGTCCCCGGAATGCCGGAGGGCAAGACCGTCATCGTGGATCCGGTGGTTGCCAAGATCGCCGGACTCGCCGCTCGCGAGGTTCCCGGGGTGTACGACCTCGGCGGCGGAGCGACTCGGCTCGTCGGTGCTGTCCGCGATGCGTTGAACGCGACCGACCTCTCTCAGGGTGTCAAGGTCGAGGTCGGCGAGACCGAAGTGGCCGTCGACATCGTGATCGTCGTCGAGTACCCGCAGCCGCTTCAGGTGGTCGCCGAGGCGGTCCGCTCGGCCGTGTCCGCTGCCGTCACCGGGATCGTCGGCATGAAGGTCGCCGAGATCAACGTGACCGTCAGCGACGTGCACATCGCCGGCGAGGAGAGCACGGAGCAGGAGCCGCGCGTCTCATGAGCACCGCACTGACCCCCGCCGTGATCGGCGGAGCTGCGGGAGTGGTTCTCGCATTCGCCGGCCTCGCGTTCGGGTTCTGGGGCTTTCTGCTTGTGCTCATCCTCGGCGCGATCGGAGCCGTCATCGGCGCGGCCGTGACCGGAAACCTCGACCTGCGGGCGGCTGTCGATGCCGCACGGGGCGGGCGGAGGGCGGGATGACCGCCCTCCGCCCCGAGACGGGAGTCACCGCCTCGGCGGCTCCCGTCCCGGGGATCGTCACCATCAGCCAGAAGGCCATGAAGCAGCTGTTCGCGGCGATCGCGGCCGACGAGCTCGGCGTCGGGGCCGGTGAGGTCAGCACGACAGTCACCGACAGGAACGGTCGTCTGGCGATTGCGGTCGTGGGGCCGATCCGTTCGGCGCCGCTCGGAGAGCCGCGCACCACGAGCCTGCTCGCGGGTGCGGAGGCCGTGAGGCAACGAGTCGCACGGGATGGGGCGAGCCTCAGCGGCGCCGACATCGACACGGTGCGCCTACGCATCACCGGAACACGTGTTGAGAACGACAGGAGAGTGGCATGAGCCCGAACGCCACGCCGCAAGAGTCACGCCCCACGCGCTTGAGCGCGGGACTCACCCGCCGCCTGGTGCGGCGTGAGCTGCACCACTCGCGGTCGACTGCCGTGGTGGTCGCCCTCGTGCTCGTCATCGTGGCCGCCGGGTACCTCGGCACGGAGACGGTGCTTGCCATGATCGCTCGGCCCGCCCTGCTCCTGAATCCGGATGCCATGGTCGGTGCGGTGAGCAGGACCGCCGCCTGGAGCGTCCCGGCCGCGATCGCGCTGGCCGTCCTCGGGCTGATGGCGATCGTCTCCGCGCTGACCTCGGGTCGCCGCTCCCGGCACCGTCTCGCCGACGACCGCATTGCGGTGGTCGTGGACGACGACGTGCTGGCCGGTGCCCTGTCTCGTCGAGTGGCAACCGCCGGATCGGTCGCCCGTGACCAGGCGCGCACCGAGGTGGCTCCGCGCAGCGCGGTGGTGCGCGTGGTGCCGAACTCGGGCTTTTCGATCAACCCGGAGATCGTGTCGGCGGCGGCCCGCGACGCGGCCGCCGAACTGGCTCCGATTCCGCGACTGCGGACCCGCGTCGTCGTCGCCGAAAGTGGGGTGCTCTCATGACCCGCAGCAACCGGGTGGCCAACCGCGTCATCCTGCTCATCATCGGCCTGCTGGCTCTGGGGAGCGCCACGGTGATCGCCCTGCCGAGCCTGCCGCAGCAGCTTTTCGGGGTGACCGTGCCCCGCGTCGACGCCACCGCACTGACCAACACCGTGGACACCGCGCTGACCCGCGGCCTGATCGTGGCGGGATGTGTGCTGGTGATCGTTCTCGCCCTCGTCTGGATCTTCACCCGGGGTCGCGGACGCACCGGTGCCGCGCTCGGTGGCGAGCCGAGCGACACTCTCTCCGTCGACGTGAAGGTCGTCGAAGAGCTGCTGCGGGACGCGCTCCATGGTGACCCCGACCTGCTCGCCACCTCGGTAACAGCGTTCCGGGTGCGCGGTCGCTCCGTGCGCGGGCAGGCGGTGTTGCGGGTTCGTCTGTCGGTGCGACGCGGCGCGGAACTGCGTCGGCTCACCGATTCCGTTCGCCGCGCGGTGACGGAGCTGGACACCGCACTGGGGGCGGAGCTTCCGATCCTCGTTCACATCACCTCAGGGTTTCGTGCGTCGATCGCGCACGAACAACGTGTCGCCTGACGGCGGCCGACTCAAGAAAGGAAACAGAAGACTGGCACTGGGAGACGACATCAAGAACGTTGCCGAGAAGGCAGTCGGCAACGCCAAAGAGGCCATCGGCAACGCGACCGGCAACGACAAGCTCGTTGCCGAGGGCAAGGCCGACCAGGCGAAGGCAGCCATGAGGGGCGCCGCGTCCGACGTCAAGGACGCCGCCAAGAAGATCACCGGAGACTAGCTCGAGCCGCGAACGCGGACGAGCGAACGGGCGGTCGGAGAGATCCGGCCGCCCGTTCTGTCGGACGGGCGCGCGACAATGACGGGATGTGCGCAAGCTACGGGCTGCAGATCACGGCGGAGGACGCCCACTACGCCTTCAACACGCTGGATGAACGTGCGTCTACCGAACCGCTTCAGGAGTGGCTCGCCGAGTTCCTCGAGCAGCCCGTCAAGCCGACCGGCGTGCACGCGCGCAACCTCAACCCGATCGTGCGGGAGCGCCGACGCGAGGTCGAGGGCGCCGACGGCGTGACCGGCGCGGAGACCCGTCGCACGATCGACCTCGCGTGGTGGAAGCTCTGGGTCGGCGGCCAACCGGCCAAGTTCCCGGCGATCAACGCACGCGTCGAGGGGCTCGTCGGCTCGGGCGCGTGGGGCGGTCCGCTGACGTCACGGCGGGCGCTGGTCCCGGCGACCGAGTACTACGAGCAGGGGCATCGGTTCCGGCTCGACGACCAGCCGAACGGCCTCTTCGCCTTTGCGGGGCTCTACAACGTGAACAAGACCGCCGAGGGCGGCTGGATGGTGTCATACGCGATCATCACCCAGCCGGCGTCGGCCCACATCGCCGAGATCCACGACCGAATGCCTCTCATCCTGCCCCCGGAGCAGTACGACGAGTGGCTCGACCCCACCCGGGTTGGAGATCAGCAGCTGCTCGACGAGATGCAGTCGGCCTCCCGCCCCCTCGGCGAGCGACTCGCCGTGGCGCCGAACCGGTAGACTCGGCACCGCGAAGGGGAGTATCCCACCTCATCGCGGCCGTCATCACGGGTTCCAGAGTTGCAACCCCGGTCGCGATCGCGGGTCACCATCTCGAGAAAATCGATGAGCGTGACGTGCGCGGGAGAGACATTCGGACACCCACTGCGCCTCGCTACTCGGGGCTCCGTCCGAAAGGTCCCCCATGGAGACACAGATCCCGGCGTGGTTCGAGATCGGCTCGTTGGTCGTGCTGCTGCTGATTCTGGCGGCCGACATCTTCCTCGCGTTCCGCCGACCGCACATCCCGTCGACGCGGGAGTCCGCGATCTGGATCGGGTTCTACGTCGTGCTCGCCCTGATCTTCGCGGTCCTCCTGTTCGTGATCGGCGACGCGGATCATGCGGGCGAGTTCGTGGCGGGGTGGCTCACCGAGTACAGCCTGTCGATCGACAACCTGTTCGTGTTCCTGCTGATCATGAGCCGCTTCTCGGTCCCGCGGAAGTACCAGCAGGAGATCCTGATGGTCGGCATCATCATCGCCCTGGTGCTACGCGGGATCTTCATCCTCCTTGGCGCTCAGCTGATCGAGAACTTCAGCTGGATCTTCTACCTGTTCGGCCTCTTCCTGATCTACACCGCGGCCAACCAGGCCTTCACCAGTCACGACGACGAGATGAAGAACGAGAGCCGCCTGATCGCTTTCATGCGCAAGCGGATGTCGTTCACCGAGCAGTTCGCGGGGGCGAAGCTGCGTACGGTCGTCGACGGCAAGAAGGTGCTCACACCCGCGCTCATCGTGTTCATCGCTCTCGGCAGCACCGACCTGGTTTTCGCGCTCGACTCGATCCCTGCCATCTTCGGGATCACCACGAATCCGTTCATCGTGTTCGCGGCGAACGTGTTCGCGTTGATGGGGCTGCGGCAGCTGTACTTCCTGCTGGGTGACCTGGTCGAAAAGCTCGTGTACCTGAAGTACGGGATCGCTGCGATCCTCGCCTTCATCGGGGTGAAGCTGTTCTTCCACGCCCTGCACGGGAACCAGTTGCCGTTCATCAACGAAGGCAATGGCGTGGAGTGGGCGCCCGAGATCTCAACGACGGCATCCCTCGGGTTCATCGTGGGCGCGATGGCCGTCGCGGTGCTCGCGAGCGTCCTCAAGCTGAGGATGGATGCCCGGCGTGACACGAGCATTCGTTAGGGTGTGAATCCCATGCAACGAAGCCCCTCGACGCCTCCCGAGATCGACGGCTACGTCATCGATCGGCTGATCGGTTCCGGCGGATTCGCCGACGTGTTCCTCTACGAACAGCAGTTACCGCGCCGCAAGGTCGCCGTGAAAGCCCTGCTCACGCACGAGCTCACCGCGAGCGCGCGGGCCGCGTTCACCACCGAGGCAGACCTGATGGCGCGCCTGTCAACGCATCCGTACATCGTCACGATCTATCAGGCGGGGGTCGCGCGCGACGGTCGGCCCTACCTGGTCATGGAGTACTGCTCCCGACCCAGCCTCGCCGAACGCTACAAGCGGCAGCCGCTGTCGGTGGTCGACGCGCTGCGCACGGGCATCCGTTTGGCGGGGGCGGTCGCGACGGCGCACGCCGCAGGCATCCTGCACCGAGACATCAAGCCCGGCAATGTGCTCACCAACGACTACGGCTGGCCGGCGCTCACCGACTTCGGCATCGCCTCGGAGGTCGCCGGTCCGGGCGGGCTGCCAACTGTCGACGGCCTCGGGGGAACGGATGTCGAGGCCAGCGTCGGTGCATCCGTCGGCATGAGCGTGCCGTGGAGTCCGCCCGAGATGTTCGAGGATGTGCCGCAACCCGATGTGCGCAGCGACGTGTTCTCGCTCGCCGCCACGATCCACACCGTGCTGGCCGGTCGCACGCCGTTCGAGGTGCCAGGCGGCCCGAACGGCACGCTGGAGCTGGTGGCGCGCATCGAGCGCGGCGAGCTGACGCCGATGACGCGCGACGATGTGCCCCCGGCTCTGACGGCGGTTCTCGCGAAGGGGATGTCGCCGCGACGCGAGAACCGGTACTCCTCGGCGATCGAGTTCGCACGGGCTCTGCAGCGCGTCGAACTCGAGCTCGGCTACGCGCCGACCACCATCGAGGTGCCGCTGCTCGATGAGGAGGACACGCGCCCCGGCGACGGCGGTTCCGACGACGAGACGAGCCTCCGCGGGGTGGCGCAGATCATCGCGCAGCCGCCGCTCGCCCCGCTGACGAACGACCGGGTGTCCGATGACCGCACGCGGGCAGCGTCTCTGCCTGCCCCCACTTCCCCCGCAGCGACCCCGCACGAGCTCGACGTTCCGCCGCCGCCGCCCCCCTCGCGCCGCCGCATCCTTCTCGGGGTGATCATCGGCGTGCTGGCGGTGCTCGCGATTGCGGCCGTCGCCGTGGCGATCCAGCTCGGGGGTTCCGCGGTTCGACCGGCGAACACGCCGACGGCGAGTAGCACAGGCGGATCGGCGATCGTGGGTCCCGCGGTGCCGCAGGCGACGAACGGCGTTGCGACGCCGAGCGCCGACGGCACCTCGGTCGACTTCAGCTGGACGAACCCCTCCGCGAAGAGCGGCGACGTCTACTACTGGGCGCGTGCGGAGACGCCGGCGGACCGCCAGGCGTCGCGGACCACCACCGCGACGGTGACCGGCGTCGTACCGGGAAGCAAGGTCTGCATCAACGTCGAGATCGGACGGGCGGGCGCGACCGGCGAGCCGCTCGTGATCTGCACAGCGGGCTGATCGCGCTTGCCTGCGTACTCATGACATTGACCCTCGTACTCGGGTCCCGGCAAGAAGAACTCTCATGTTATTTTAGGACTTCTCGAAAGACTGTTCGTTGGGGGAGCATCGCGTGACGCTCGTCTCCTCCCTGGCACGTCATCGCAAAGCGATCGCGTCGACGTTGGCGATCGCGATTGTCGCCGCGGTTCCGATCAGCTTCGCGATCCTCCATCAGGGTTTCCCCGAGACCGACGTTAGGCTCGACGCAAAAGATGTCTGGGTCACCAACGGCAACGCGCTGCTCGGCGGCCGTCTGAACCGGCAGATCGAGGAGTTGAACGGGGCCGTCAGCGCGCAGGCGCACGACCTGGACGTCGTGCAGAACGGCGAGAGCGTCTTCCTGCTCGAGGCGGCGGAGGGTCGCATCTCGCGCGTCGACCCGGCGTACACGACGCTCGTCGAGCCGGCCACGATCCCCAAGAACTCGGCCGTCGCACTCGGCGGCTCGACGCTGGCGATCGTCTCGCCGAGCGGTTCGCTGTGGGTCGTCGACGTCGCCAACGGGCTCACCTTCGATCCCGCCACCGCGCCGGCAGCGAGGCTGGGCGCGGGCGGCCAGGCCGTGGTCACGTCCAACGGCGTCGTCCTGGCGACCAGCGTGACGAAACAGACTCTTGTGACGCTGGATGCCCCGGGCGCGACTCCCACGACACGACACCTCACCGTCCCGCGCGATGAGCAGCTCGCGGCGAGCGGTGATCGCGCAGTGCTGCTGGACGCGTCAAACCACCGTCTCCTCCGCGACGACGGGTCCGCGGTCGCGCTGCCCGCCGCGGTGACCTCGATCGCGAAGCTGCAGCAGTCGAGCGCTGATGGCAGCCGGGTCGCCATCTCGACCGGGTCCTCGACCGTGGTGGTGGCATCCGATGGCGCCGTCACGACGCTCTCCGCCGACTTGGCGAGCCCGGTAGCTCTCTCCTCGCAGATCTCCGCACCGGTGGTCGTCGACGGCTGCGTGCACGCGGCGTGGGCGGGAGCCCAGCGCTACCTGCTCGCGTGTGAAGGTCAGCCGCTTCGCACCCAGGACATCCAGGAGAAGACGCAGGGCTCGACACTCGAGTTCCGAGTGAACCGCTCGACGGTGGCGCTCAACGACCTGGACAGCGGCAACGTCTGGTTGCTCGACAGCGAGATGCGCCTCGTCAAGAACTGGGACCAGGTCACCCCGCCGCAGCAGGATCAGACCACCGACGGAACCCAGAAGGCGACGACGCAGTCCTTCGCCGACACGCTCGCCGACCGCACCGAGGTCAACCACCCGCCGATCGCGCGCGACGACAACTACGGCGTCCGCCCGGGTCGCACCACGATCCTGCCGGTGCTGGCGAACGACACCGATCCGGACGGCGACGTGCTGACCATCTCGAAGGTCGGCAGCATCCCGTCCTTCGTGGGCACCCTCGACCTCATCGACGGAGGTCGCGCGCTGCAGTTCACGCCGTCGCCGGGGGCGACCTCGGCCTCGTTCCGCTACACCGTCATCGACGGCAGGCCCGGAGGCGTCGCCGAAGCCCTCGTGACCGTGCGGGTCGTCCCGAACGACGTGAACACGGCGCCGGTCTCCCTGCGGACCACCTCGATCAGCGTGGAGCTCGGCGGAACGATCAAATACAACACGCTCGTCGACTGGATGGATCCGGACGGCGACGACGTCTACCTGAACTCCGCGTC
>JALYHS010000131.1 GCA_030776385.1 Actinomycetota bacterium | reverse complement strand
GCGTGGAGTGGGAGCGGCTGGCCGCCACCCCCGAGCACGCCGTCAACTTCATGAAGATCGCCTACGCCCCGGGAGCGACCTCCACCGCGGGTGGCGATCTGGTCGGCCACGAAGGATTCGAATACGGCTACGTCTTGAAGGGGACCCTCGAGGTGACCGTCGGATCCGAGGTCTTCACGCTCAACGTAGGCGAATCGCTCGGCTTCGACTCGAGCATCCCGCACGTGCTCCGCAACGTCGGCAGCGGCGAATTCGAGGGCATCTGGTTCGTGCACGGGCGCAAGCACTGAGCTGAGCGCCTGCACACCCCGCCGCTCAGACCTTCGAGCGCCAGTCCTCGGCGTCGTCGGCGGCGGCCTCGGGACCGTCCGCCTCGATCACCTCGATCGGCAGGGTGATCGTGCCGGTCGGCGGCGCGACAACGGTCATCTCGTCGCGACGGTGCCGCAGCACGGTGTCGATGTAGGAGCTGAGTGCCTCCGCCAGCGGAATGCTGCGCGCCTCGTTCTGCGAGCGGTACCAGCGGTGCTCGAGCAGCTGGTGGAAGGCCTCGGCCGGCTCGAGCTTGCCGCGCAGATCCTTCGGAATCGCGCGGATCACCGGCTCGAACACCCGCACCACCCAGTCGTGGGCGACCATCTCCTCGTCGAGGTCCTTGCGGTCGCCGGTGGCGCGATATGCGTCCAGATCGTTGAGCAGACGGCGGGCCTGGTTCTCGCCCGCGTCGAGGCCGGTCAACCGGAGCAGACGGCGGGAGTGGTGGCCGGCATCCACGACCTTGGGCTGGATGCGCACCTGCGTGCCCGACTCGTCCGTCTTGATCGACAACTCCTCGATGTCGAATCCGAGGTCGTTGAGGCGTTCGACACGACGGTTGATGCGCCAGCGCTCATCCTGCGGGAACGACTCGGATGCGGTGAGCTCGGTCCACAGGCTTTTGTACGCGGCGACGATCCCGTCGGCCACGGCGACCGGATCGATGTCCTCGTCCAGGCGTCCGCCGGCCTGCAGGTCGAGCAACTCGCCTGCAATGTTGATCCGACCGATCTCGAGGTCGTTCTCGCGCTGACCGTTGGAGAGGCCGCCGTCGTAGAGCTTGCCGGTCTCGGCATCCACCAGGTAGGCGGCGAAGGAGCCCGCGTCTCGGCGGAACAGGGTGTTCGAGAGCGACACGTCGCCCCAGAAGAACCCGACGACGTGCAGCCGCGCGAGCAGCACGGCGAGAGCGTCGACGAGACGCGTCGCCGTGTCGGGCCGGAGTGCCTGCGAGTACAGCGCGCGGTATGGCAGGGAGAAGCGCAGGTGCCGCGTGACCAGGGCAGGCGCGAGCGGCTCACCGTCGTCGCTGACCCGGTCGGTGATCACGGCGATCGGCTCGACGCCCGGGATGTCGAGACGTGCCAGTGTGCGCAACAGCTCGTACTCGCGTTTGGCGAGTTCGGCCGAGGTCTCCTTGACGGCGAGCACGTAGCCGCCGAGGTGCACGAATCGCACCAGGTGCCGGGAGATACCCTTCGGCAGCGCGGCGATCGTCTCGTCCGGCCAGAGCTCGAGGGGCAGGTTCCACGGCAGGTCGAGCAGGGCGGGATCCGGCATCGCCGAGGTGATCGAGAGCGCGGAGGCCATGCAGCGAGCCTAGCGATGCACCGTCCGGGAGATCTCGGCGATGGCCGCCCAGTCCAGCTTGTCGCCGCCGGGTCCGGCGAGCGTCTGCTCGAACACGGAGCGCAGCGCGGGAGCCGTCGGCAGTGTGACCCCGACCTCGGCCGCGGCCGCCTCTGCTAGCCCGAGATCCTTGAGACCGAGCACTGCCGAGAAGCCGGCCGGTTCGTAGCGGCGGTGGGCGATGATGTCGCCGTAGCCGGCATATGCGACGCCGCCGAAGAGCGTGTTCGTGAGCAGCTCGACGAACTGCTCAGGTGCGAACCCGTGGTTCTCGACGAGGGCGATCGACTCCCCGAGCGCCTCGATGGCGTGGATGAGGGTGAAGTTCACCGCGATCTTCACCAGGTTGGCCTGAGCGGGGTCGGTGCCGATGCGCCAGGTGCGTGCGCCGAGCACGTCGAGGAACTCGGCCGCCCTCTCGATGTCGGCGTCGGCGCCGCCTGCCAGGATGTTGAGCTGTCCCGCAGCGGCGACCGGGGGGCGGCCGAGCACCGGCGCGGCCACGTAGTCGACACCGGAGGCGGTGTGCCGCTCGGCCAACGCACGAGCCGCGACCGGGCTGACGGACGCCATATTCACGTGCAGAGTACCCGCCGCGCCACGGAGGGTCTCCTCGCTGAACACGGCGTCGACCGCCGCGTCGTTCGACAGCATCGAGAACACGATGCCGGACTCCAGCGCGTGCGCCGCCGACTCGGCCGGGATCGCTCCGGCGTCCAGAAGAGGCGACGCGGCATCCGGATTGCGATTCCAGACGCGGACGGTGTGCCCGGCATCCACCAGGCGTCGCGCCATCGCGGAGCCCATGGTGCCGAGCCCAACGAACCCGATTTCGGCCATCAGCGCTGCCAGACCGTCTTGAGGTTGCAGAACTCGCGGATGCCCGGGGCGGCGAGCTCGCGGCCGAAGCCGGAGTTCTTGATGCCCCCGAACGGCAGCTCGGGGTAGCTGATGGTCATTCCGTTGACGAACACGGCGCCCGCCTCCAGCTCGGATTCGAAGCGTGCCTGCTCGTCGGCGTCCGTCGTCCAGACGGCCGAGCTCAGCCCGAAGGACGTGCCGTTGGCAACCGCGAGAGCCTCGTCGGCATCCGCGACCCGGTAGAGGGTGGCGACCGGTCCGAAGGTCTCCTCCAGATGCACGCGCATCGCAGGCGTGACTCCGGCGATGATCGTGGCCGGATAGAAGAAGCCGGGTCCCTCGGGCACCGTGCCGCCGATCAGGATGCTGGCGCCCTTGCCGCGCGCGTCCTCGACGAGCTCGACCAGGTCGTCGCGGCCGGACTCGGTGGAGATCGGGCCGAGCTGCGTGCCCTCGGCGAAAGGATCGCCCATCACCATCGCCGACATGGCGTCGGCGAACTTCTCGGCGAAGGCGTCGTAGATGTCGGTGTGCACGATGAAGCGTTTCGCCGCGATGCAGGACTGGCCCGCGTTCACCAGGCGGGCGTCGACGGCGGTCTTCACCGCGGCATCCAGGTCGGCGCTCGGCATCACGATGAACGGATCGGATCCGCCGAGTTCGAGCACCGACTTCTTGACCTGCGCGGCGGCCGTCGAGGCGACGGCACGGCCCGCCGGCTCCGAGCCGGTGAGGGTGATGGCGCGAACGCGCGGGTCCTCGATGACCGCCTTGACCTCTGCCGAACCGATCAGCAGGGTGGCGAATGCTCCATCGGGGAAACCGCCGCGCGAGAACAGGGTGTCGAGGTAGAGCGCAGACAGCGGCACGTTCGATGCGTGCTTCAGCAGGCCGACGTTGCCCGCCATCAGGGCGGGTGCGGCGAAACGGATGACCTGCCAGAGCGGGTAGTTCCACGGCATGACCGCCAGCACGATGCCGAGCGGCTGGTAGCGGGCGAGGGCGCGGGATGCCCCGACCGAGGAGGGGTCGGCGAGAGGCTCGTCTGCCAGGAACTCCTCGGCGTGGTCGGCGTAGAACCGCATCCCCTTCACGCACTTCAGCACCTCGGCGCGGGCACCCGCCAGCGGGCGTCCCATCTCGCGGGTGATAGCGTCTGCTGCCTCGTCCACCTCGGCCTCGAGGAGGTCGGCCGACGCGCGCATCCACGCGGCGCGGTCGGCGAAGGTCGTCCGGCGCAGGGTGCGGAACGCGACATCCGCCTGGGCGAGACGCTGCCCGACCTCCTCGGCGGTGTGGGGGGTGTAGGTCTTCTCGGTCCTGCCGGTCGACGGGTTGATCGTGGCGATCGCCATGGGGTGCTCCTTCTGTCTCTGTTCGTCAGTTCTCGAAAACCTCGGGATGCCGCACCAGCTCCAGCCGGGTGCGCCGGATGTGGCCGTGCAGCACGCGCTCGGCCTCGTCGAGGTCCGCACGGCGCATCGCGTGCACCATCAGGTGATGATCGTGGTGCACGCTGCGATCGCCCTCGGAGCGGAACACCCGTGTGAAGGCGCGGCGGTAGTGCTGCGTGCGGTTCCAGAGCTGCTGGACCATGTCGCCGAGCACGCTGGTCTCGGCCGCGGCGTAGCTGGAGAGATGGAACTCGCGATCGAGCCGCAGGAACTGCTCGACGTCGCTTGATCGCTCGATCGCCTCGGTCAGCAGCTCGAGTCTGTCGATCTCGCCCGGGTCGAGGTTCGGGATGCTGTAGCGCAGCAGCAGCGGCTCGATCCGTTCCCGGATCTGGTACATCTCCTGGCACTCCGCGAGGCTCAGCTGCGAAACCCATGCACCGGTGTTCGCGACGAGGGTGACGAGACCCTCGGATTCGAGCATCCGCAACGCCTCCCGCACCGGCAGACGGCTGGCACCGTGCTGGCCGGCGAGATCCTCCTGGCGCACGCGCGCTCCCGGCGCGTAGTGCCCATCGAGGATGGCCTGCCGAAGCTCGGCGGCGATCCGGGTGCCCGCGCCGTTGCGGGGGATGCCCGGCTCGGACGTCGCGGTTGCCACGTGCCCATTCTGGTCGATCGTCGCCATGGCGGAGCTCACTCGGATGGCTTTCCCGGATGCCACAGCTTGCGGTCCGCATCCCTCTCGTACGCCTTCCCGCCCGGGAAACTCACGAGTTCGAACTGCATGCCCCACGGACTGCGGAAGTACAGCCAGTGCTGCCCGAGGGCGGCGCCGGCGCTCGCGGTCGGCATGCCCATGATCTGGATGTCGTGCCCACGCAGGTGGGCGATCGCGGCATCCATGTCGTCGACATAGAGGGCGAGGTGGTGGCCGCCGATGTCCCCGTTGCGCGGCTGGGGACGCTGCGGCACGTCGTCGCCACCGGGTTCGTACTTGAAGACCTCGAGGTTGGAGCCGTTGCCGAGCCGGTAGAAGCGGATCTCGCGGATCACGGTACGCGGGTCGACGCCGATGTGCACGGCCATCCAGTCGTCGTCCGCCTGCTTGGAGCCGAGGGCGTAGATCGGCTCGGCACCCAGCACGTCGACCAGGAAGCGCTCGGCCTCGTCGAGATCCGGCACCGTCAGGCCGATGTGGTCGACGCCGCGCATGCCGGGGATTCCGTGTGTCACGAGCGACCTCCATGTCGATGATTGGATACATCATGACGCTCAAAGCTGGGAAAGTCCAAGTCGTGCCGTCCAAAACCTTGCGATTGGATTCAATCGGCGCTACTGTCCCCCTCATGCCGAAACGACGACGTTTGGAGACCGGAGCAGACTGGATCGAGCTCTCGACCACCGCTCAGGACTGGAAGGAGGCCGATCCGGCCCTCCTTGCGGCGATGCTCGGACAGCTGCACCTGATCCGCGCCTTCGAGGAATCGGTGCTCGAACTCGCCGGCGAGGGCCTGGTGCACGGCCCCGCACACTCCAGCATCGGCCAGGAGGGTGGCGCGGTCGGCTCGATCATCGGCCTGGGCACCGCGGACGGCGTCACCGGCTCGCACCGCGGACACCACCAGTTCCTTGCGAAGGCGCTCACGCACGTGACGGGCGGAACCGTTGACCTGACCGTCCTGGTCCCGGATGACGTGCAGGCGCTGCTGCAGCGCACGCTGGGCGAGATCCTCGGCCTCTCCCAGGGCTTCTCAGGTGGACGCGGCGGATCGATGCACCTGCAGTGGCTCGAGGCCGGGGCGCTCGGGACCAACGCGATCGTCGGAGGCGGAGTGCCGTTCGCCGCGGGCAACGCCTGGGCGCAGAAGCACGGCAACGCGGGCACCGGCCCGACGGCCATGACCATCTCGTACTACGGCGACGGCTCCAGCCAGATCGGCTCGGTCCTCGAGACGATGAACCTGGCCTCGGCGTGGAAGCTGCCGCTCCTGTTCTTCGTCGAGAACAACCTCTATGCCGTCTCCACGAATGTCAGCGAGGTCACGGCCGACACACGTCTGAGCGTGCGCGGTCAGGGCTTCAGCCTTCCGGGCTGGAAGGTCGACGGGATGGACCCGCTCGCCGTCCACCTGGCGACCCAGGAGGCATCCGAGCGCCTGCGCGGCGGCCAGGGCTCGGCGATCGTCGAGGCGGAGGTCTACCGCTTCTTCCACCAGAACGGCCCGTACCCGGGCAGCGCGTTCGGGTACCGCACGAAGGACGAAGAGGGCACGTGGCGCGAGCGCGATCCGCTCGTTCGGGTCGCCCGCGAGATGACCAAGCTCGGGCTGATCGACGCGGCCGGTGTCGACTCGGTGCGCGCGCAAGCGCAGGCGGCGATGACAGCGGCCGTGGCGACCCTCGTCGAGGCCGATCCGGCGGATGCCACGAAGCGCCGCATCCGCCCCGAACTGTGGCCCGATCCCGGCTTCGTCGACGTGGGCATCCGCAGCGACGGCCACGAGCTGGACACGCTGACCGCAACCGATCCGATCACCGCGGGCGGAGCATCCCGCGACATCAAGTTCGTGGATGCCGTGGCCGCCGTCATGGACCGCCGCATGGAGACCGATCCCCGCATCGTGGTGATGGGCGAGGACGTGCACCGCCTCAACGGCGGAACGAACGGTGCCACCAAGGGCCTCGCCAAGAAGTACGGCCCCGAGCGCGTGCTCGGCACCCCGATCAGCGAGAACGCGTTCGCCGGACTCGCCGGCGGCCTCGCGCTCGACGGGCGGTTCCGTCCTGTGGTCGAGTTCATGTATCCCGACTTCATGTGGGTCGCCGCCGACCAGGTCTTCAACCAGATCGCCAAGGCGCGCCACATGTTCGGCGGCGACAACGACATGCCCCTCGTGCTTCGGACCAAGGTCGCGATGGGCTCGGGGTACGGC
>JALYHS010000130.1 GCA_030776385.1 Actinomycetota bacterium | reverse complement strand
GAGTCGGTCGTCACGCCGGATCGTCGTCGTCGGCGACATCGTCAATGACGTGGTCGTCGTCCCGAAGACCGCGATCCGCCCCGATACCGATACGACCTCCACGATCCGACCTCGGCCGGGTGGATCCGCCGCTAACACCGCGGCCTGGCTCGGCTCGCTTGGCACGCCCACCGACTTCATCGGCACTGTCGGCATCGCGGATGTCGACTACCACGCGACGGAGCTCCGCAAGCAGAGCGTGGTGCCGCATCTCAGCGTCGCTCCCGGCCTGCCCACCAGCACCATCGTGATCATCGTCGACGGTGAGCACCGCACGATGCTGACCGAACGTGGGGCGAATCGGGCGCTGAACGCGAAAGATCTGAGCGATGAGCTGCTGGAGCAGGCGGTCGTACTGCACCTCACCGGGTACTCCTTGCTTGACGGACCGCGAGCTCCGGGCATGCGAGAGCTCATCGATCGGGCGCACGCCGCGGGCGTGACGGTCTCGCTCAACCCGGGCTCCGCCGGTTTCATCAGCGACTTCGGTCCGGCGGCTTTCCTCGAGGGGATCGCGGGAGCAGACATCCTGTTCGCCAACGTCCAGGAGGCGGCGCTGCTGTGCACCGAGACGACCGCCGAGCGCATGGCCCAGGTTCTGTCGGAACGCTACGGGCTCGCGGTCGTCACTCAGGGAGCCGACAGCGTCTTCGTCGCGGAGGCCGGAAACAGGCCGATCAACGTGCCTGTTCCGCCCGTGCGGCTCGTCGATCCGACCGGAGCGGGCGACGCGATGGCAGCGGGTTTCCTGAACTCGTGGGTCGTGGAGCACGACCTGGTGAAGGCGGCTCATGCGGGCATCCTGGTGGCAGCGCGCGCCGTGATGCTGATGGGCGGCCGGCCGGTCATCTGAGCCCCACCGCCGCTACTCCGAGGCGGCTACTCCGAGGCGGCTACTCCGAGGCGGCTACTTCGACGCTTTCACCGCGTCGTAGGCCGCCAGAGCCTCACGCCGGGACGCCGCCAGATCCACGATGGGCTGGGGATACTCGGGGCTCAGTCGCTCCGGCACCCAACGGTCGAGATACTTGCCTGCGGGATCGAACTTGGCCGCCTGCAGTTCGGGGTTGAAGACCCGGAAGTAGGGGGCAGCATCCGCCCCGCTGCCCGCCACCCACTGCCAGTTCGCGGGATTGCTCGCCTCATCGGCGTCGACAAGCGTGTCCCAGAACCACCGCTCGCCCACTCGCCAATCGATGAGCAGGTTCTTCACGAGCAGGCTGGCGGTCACCATCCTCACCCGGTTGTGCATGACACCGGTTGTCCACAGCTCGCGCATTCCGGCATCAACAAGGGGGATGCCCGTGCGACCCTGCTGCCAGGCTGCGAGATCTTCGGGGCTCGGCTGATCCCAGGGAAAGGAGTCGAACTCGGGGCGGAAGTTCTTCGTGGCGAGCTCGGGGGAGTGGAACAGGATGTTCCAGTTGAACTCCCGCCAGCCCACCTCGCTGAGGAACTTCGGCGCGTTGCGGCGCGCGGCCTGCGGCAGTTCGCCGTGCTGGATGCGGTGCCACAGCTGCACCGGGCTGAGCTCGCCGAAGCGCAGATGTGGACTGAGGCGAGAGGTGGCGTCCACGGCGGGCTCGTCGCGACGGTGGTAGTCGGCGAGGTGCTCGAGCACGAAGCTTTCGAGCCGACGATGAGCGGATGCCTCACCCGGCGTCCAGGCGTCCCGTAGGCCGCCTGCCCAGTCGGGACGGGTCGGCAGCAGGTCCCAGTCGTCGAGGGCGTCCCCCGCGAGGTCCCTGGCGAGGTCGCCATCGGATCCGGAAGCGGGCGAGGGCAGCTCGCGAGGTGCCGCGACCAGCTCGCGGATCGGTTGCTCCTGCGCCGCGCGCCAGAAGGGGGTGAAGACGCGGTACGGATTCCCCTCCGCGGTGGTGACCGTCCACGGTTCCACGAGCAGGTTCGCCGCGAAGCTCTCGACGGTGACACCCGATTCGCGGAGCGCGGACTTGAGCCGTGCATCCACTTCGCGGCTGGCACCGTAGCGGCGGTTCCAGAACACGGCGTCCGCGCCAGTTTCGTCCACGAGTCGCGGGAGTTCTGTCTCGGCGGCTCCGCGTCGCAGCAGCAGTCGAGAGCCGCGCGTCTCGAGTTCCTCGGCGAGAGCCGCAAGGCTGCCGTGCAGCCACCAGCGCGACGCTCCGCCGAGTGGACGGATGCCGGGGCTCATCTCGTCGAGCAGATACAGCACGACAAGGCCCGCACCAGCCGCGGCCGAGCGATCGACCCCGGCCCGGAGCGCTGGATTGTCGGCGAGGCGCAGATCGTCGCGCAACCAGACGATGCTGGGCGCGGCGGTCACGGATGTACTCGGCTCGGGGCGGGCCGGTCGAGGGTCGCCCGGTCGAGTCCCGGCCGGACTCTGCACGGCCGCATCACGCGCGATCGAGTCATGCTGGCTCGCTCGGCGGCACGCCGGCGCGCAGCTTGTCGGCGATCTCCGTGAGGTCGCGGAGTTCCTCGGAGGTGAGCACCTTCATCTTCTGCGCGATGGAGCGACTGTGTCGCGTCCCCACGCGACGGAACTCGGCGAACCCCTCCTCGGTGAGTGTCACGACCGTGCCGCGGGCGTCATCCGGGTCGCCGCTTTTGACCACCAGGCCGCGGCTGACCAGCCTGTCGAGCAAGCGGCTCACGCTCGGTTGGGTGAGAAGCAGGTGCCTGTTGAGATCGCGGATGCGCAGCGCACGCCCGGTCTGGCGCGACAGGTTGAACAACACGTCGTATTCGGTAAGCGAGGTGCCGTCGTCCGGGAACTCATCCCGAAGCTGGCGAAGCACGGCGACTTGCGCCCGGTACAACGCCTCCCAGGCGTCCACCGCTTCGGAACGTTCACTCACAAAAACCACTCTAGGACGGCGATCCAGTCCTGGAAACACGCCGTTTAACAGGATTGAGGGCCGGCCGCAGAGGCGAGCGGCCGACCCTCTCCCTTGCACCAAGAGTGTCCTGCAATCACATTCCGCGCTTCGCTGCCACAGCAAACAACTAACGCACTTGAAATGTATAACGGAGAGGTAACGGTGTCTAGTTACCAGAACGTTATTTTTCTGGGAGTTGCCCCAGAGGGCCCGTCCACCGCGGTTCGAGTTGGCCCCCTATCCCTTTGTGGGCGCGACGCTATCCGGCCTCGAGCTGGTCCGATGGTGCGTCGATCGGTTCGGCAAGGGCGACGATGATGCCCGCGGGACCTCGGAGGTAACAGAGCCGGAACGTGCTCTCGTACCGTGCGACTTCGCCGCGTGTTGGGTGGTGGGTTATCCGAGCTGGGGTGGATCGCCGCTGGGCTGAGGTATCTGGTGAGCTCCAGCTTGCTGTGACCATCTGGGGTCCGCATCATCGCGATTTCGCTCCGGACGCCGTCGAGACCGACAGTGAGGTCCGCCCACGGGCCCCCGATCTGCCCGCGACCTTCCAACTCCATCCCGAGCACAATGAAGAGTCTCGCCTGTCAGCTGCCTGGAGCGTTCCTAGTCATAGATGACTGCCAGACCGCGGCGCTTCAGGTCCGCAAGGCCCTCCCGCATGGCCTGCTGCTGCTCGGGCGAGTGTCCCACCCAATCCAGGAGCTCACCGACGACGGTCACGGGTTCGCGGGTGCGGTACGAGCGGGTGGGATTGCCAGGAAACTTCTTGTCCGTCACGTTGGGATCGTCTTCGAGTTCACCGACGGGTTCGACGATGTAGATCCGTTCGGCACCGTCGCCCACGGCAAGCTCAGCGCCCCACGCGGCGGCATCCAAGGTAGCCGTCACGTACACGAAGTTGGTGACTCTGCCTTCTTCGTAGTTCGAACCGCGCCCGGGCACCAACTGGTCGCCGACGCTGAGAGACGCTTTGGTGCCATGAAACAGGGATCCGGATTCGTGGACTTCGAATCGTTTGGGCTCGTTCACCATCAGCACACCTCACTATTCGATGTCGAGACATTAGCGCGCGCAATTCCGGATGCCAGGATTGAGCGCGTGACTTCATCCATTGAGCGGGCTCTCGCGGCCGACCGCGTCATCGACATCACCACCACCGGTCGCAAGACCGGGGAGGCCAGGCGCATCGAGATCTGGTACCACCGGATCGACGGGCGGTATTACATCACCGGCACGCCGGGAGCGCGTGGCTGGTACGCCAACCTGCTGGAGCATCCGGAGTTCACGTTCCACCTCAAGGAGTCGGCCCAGGCTGACCTTCTGGCGCATGCAACACCCGTGCTGGGCGCCGAGAAGGTCCGCATCCTCGACGCGATCACCGCCGCCATTGCGGCAGCGATGCCCGGCAGGGGTGTGACACTCGACGAGGAGACCAGCCCGCTCGTCGAGGTCACTCTCGACGCGGACGCAGGCGCGGGCACCGAGACCGACGCCGCCTGAGGCGTCAGCTCCAGCGCGCTAGAAGATGTCGGGCGAGGGTGTCGACGCCCAGCGGATGGTGACATCCGCGTGACGATCGAAGCGATATCCGGCTCCCCGCACGGTGCGCACGATGTCTTCGTACGCGCCGAGCTTGGAGCGGAGCCGACGCACGTGCACGTCGATGGTGCGCTCGTTCGGGATGTCCTCGTCCTCGCCATCCGCCCAGAGTGTCGCGATGATCTCGCTGCGGTCAATCGTGCGCCCCTCGCGGAGCACGAGGAACTGGAGCAGTTCGAACTCCTTGTATGTCAGCGGTGACGTGTCGCCGTCGAGCAGCACGCGCTTGCGGGAGATGTCGATGACGACGCCACCCTTCGGCTCGGGCGCGGGCACGGCGACCTCCTGACGTCGCTTGGCGAGCGCGGCAGGGTCCTGCAGGGCGAGGCGGACGACGTCCACATCGCGGCCTCCTGCGCCGACCGGGGCGAGTGCGACGGACGCGTAGGTCTCGGCTCCCGGGACGAGGTCGACGGCGAGTTTGCGCAGCGCCTGAACGACCGCCCCGAGGTCGGTACCAGCCGCGGCGGCCTTCAGTTCGTCGATGCCGACATAGAGGGCGAAGCCGCGTGCCTCCGTCCCCTCGGGGACGGCGCGGATGGCGCGAGGAGCGGGAGGGGCATCCGGCGTCGGAACGGGGCGGATGATCGGGCGGGCGGTGGGACGCAGAGCGTCGAGAGTGGCAAGGGACATGGTGTCGAATCCTTGGTCTGGTGCGGGCGTCGCCGTGTCGTCCATAGATGGATCATCCACGGCTGATCGCCTCTCTGGTGTGTCGTCGAAAGTGCTGAGAAGCGGACTCGTCGCTCGGAACAGCGGGAGTCCGGGGGTTCGTCATCCGATGAAGAACAGAGCGAGCCCGGCGCGGGATGGGCCTGTTAGGCACACATTCGACAACACGCGACCGCACGCACCGGCATCATCATGCCGGCGTTCCCAGAGGCCTCGAGGGAGGTCAGGGTGCGCGAGTGGTCGGTCATGCGTGCAAGTTTCTTGCATGCGCGAAGGTTTCGCAAGTCACGGCGGTCTCGTCGGTCTCGACCAGCGGGAAAGCTAGACGGTCCCGTAGAGCCGATCGCCGGCGTCCCCGAGCCCCGGAACGATGTATCCCACCTCGTTGAGCTTCTCATCGAGCGCCCCGAGCACGATGGTGACCTCGCGGCCCTCGGTCGCCTTCTTGACGGCTTCGAGGCCCTCGGGGGCGGCGATCAAGCAGACCGCGGTGACATCCACAGCCCCGCGCGCGAAGAGGTACTCGATGGCCGCGATGAGCGAACCTCCTGTGGCCAGCATCGGGTCGAGCACAAAGCACTGCCGATCGCTGAGGTCGTCGGGAAGGCGTTCCGCGTAGATGTCCGGCTGCAGGGTCTGCTCGTTGCGGACCATGCCCAGGAAGCCGACCTCCGCGGTCGGGATCAGCTTCGTCATCCCGCTCAGCATCCCGAGTCCTGCGCGCAGGATCGGTACGACCAGCGGGCGCGGGTCGCTGATCTCGACACCCTGCGCCTCGGCGACGGGAGTCTTGACCGTGACGGGCTTCGTGCGCACGTTGCGGGTCGCCTCGTATGCCAGCAGCGTCACCAGTTCCTCGGCGAGTGCGCGAAACGTCGGCGACGGGGTGTTCTCGTCCCGCAGAACCGTCAGCTTGTGTGTGACGAGGGGGTGGTCGGCAACGTGAACGCGCATAGGCTCGATGCTACCGGCGCCCCCTCGGTCGGACGCCACGAAGAAGGGTTCGGATGCCGCAGCTCCCGCTCGACGCCGAGACCCGTGAGGCCGCCATGCGCGCCGCTCTCGCGGAGGCCGAGTTGGCGATCCGCACCGGGGA
>JALYHS010000129.1 GCA_030776385.1 Actinomycetota bacterium | reverse complement strand
CGGATTGTGCGGCTTCGGAAGGGATGGTACGGCGCTCCAGGTCTCGACGATGCGGTGACCGAAGCGGTCCGACTTGGAGGCACCCTTGCGTGCCGGAGCGCGCTGGAATATCTCGGTCGGGGCACCGGGGATGGTCGGCTCCATCTGGCGGTCACGTCGGGAAGGCGGCCCGAGGTGGGGGAGGGCGTGGTCGTGCACTGGACACGCACTCCGGTGGATCGCCGACTTCCCACGGTGTCTCGGGCGGAGGCGGAGCGGCAGGCTGCGCGATGTCGTCTGCGGGCCGGTAGCCTGGAGCGCGTGTCGACGCCAGAGAACCCTTTCGGACAGGTGCTCGTCGCGCTCGTGACTCCGTTCACGGCCGATGGAGAAGTGCACTGGGCCGACGTCGAGAAGCACATCGACGACGTGATCAATCACGGGGCGGACGGCATCGTGGTCACCGGGACCACCGGCGAGACCAGCACGCTGACCGACCCTGAGAAGATCCGGCTGGTCGAGGTGGCCAAGTCGGTCGCCAACGGCCGCGCGAAGGTGATCACCGGAGGCGGCTCCAACGAGACCGCACACGCGATCGAGCTGTACAAACACAGCGAGAAAGCCGGCGCCGACGGCGTCATGATCGTCACTCCGTACTACAACAAGCCGACGCAGGCGGGCGTGCTCACGCACTTCCGCATGATCGCCGATGCCACCGATCTGCCGGTGATCCTGTATGACATCCCGGGGCGCACCGGCATTCCGATCATGTACGAGACGATTTTGCGGGCCGCGAAGCACCCCAACATCCGGGCCGTCAAGGATGCCAAGGGCGACCTCAGCGAGGTCAGCCGCGTGCTGAACCAGACCGAGCTGCTCTACTTCGCCGGGGACGACGCCAATGCGCTGCCGACGCTGGCGATCGGCGGTACCGGGCTGATCGGTGTGACCGCGAACATCGCGCCCGCTCCCTACCGCACCATGATCGACGCGGTGAACGCGAACGACCTGCAGACGGCGACCGAAGCCCACCGCGCGCTCGAGCCCCTGGTTCGCGCGATCATGACGCACGTTCCGGGGACCGTGGCGACCAAATACGTCCTGCACGGGCTCGGACGCATCTCCAGCCCGCGCGTACGACTGCCGCTGGTCGGCCCGGAGGAATCCGAGGCCGCCCTCATCGAGGACGAGCTCGCCCTCGTCAGGACGATCCCCGGCGTCGACCTCACCAACTTCCGCCCCGACCGCAACGCCGCCGCAGGTGGCGCGCTGCCCAAGGTCGCAGGCACCACCCGCTAACCAAGGACTTCATGCCCGGCACCGAAATCTTCACCCCGCCCGCCCTCGCCGCAGGAACACTGCGGGTGACCCCGCTCGGCGGCCTCGCCGAAATCGGTCGCAACATGACCGTCTACGAGATGGGCGGCAAGCTCCTCATCGTCGATGCCGGAGTGCTCTTCCCGGAGGAACACCAGCCCGGGGTCGACCTGATCCTCCCCGACTTCACGCCCATCCGGGATCGTCTCGACGACATCCTCGGGGTCGTTCTCACGCACGGCCACGAAGACCACATCGGCGCTGTCCCGTATCTGCTCAAGCTGCGCAAAGACATCCCGCTGCTCGGCTCGCAGCTGACCCTCGCGCTCGTCGAGGCGAAACTCAAAGAGCACAGGATCACGCCGTACTCCCTCACCGTGAAGGCCGGCCAGGTCGAGAGGCTCGGCCCGTTCGAGCTCGAGTTCGTGGCTGTCAACCACTCGATTCCGGATGCGCTGGCCGTCGCCATCCGCACCGAAGCCGGCCTCGTTCTCCACACCGGCGACTTCAAGATGGACCAGCTGCCGCTCGACAACCGCATCACCGACCTGCGGGCGTTCGCACGGCTCGGCGAGGAGGGCGTCGACCTGTTCCTCCCCGACTCCACGAACGCCGACGTACCCGGCTTCACGGCGCTCGAGCGCGACATCGGGCCGGTGCTCGAGAGCGTGATCGCCAAAGCGAAACGCCGCGTCATCGTCGCCAGCTTCTCGAGTCACGTGCACCGCGTGCAGCAAGTCCTGGATGCCGCGTCCATGAACGGTCGTCAGGTCGCCCTGGTCGGTCGCTCGATGGTGCGGAACATGGGCATCGCGGCGGACCTCGGCTACCTCAAGGTTCCCGACGGCGTGCTCGTCGAGCTCAAGAAGGCGCTCGAGCTGCCGGACGACCGGATCGTGTACATGAGTACCGGATCCCAGGGCGAGCCGATGGCGGTTCTGGCCCGCATGGCCAATCAGGAGCACCAGATCGAGATCGCCGAGGGCGACACAGTGATCCTGGCATCCAGCCTGATCCCCGGTAACGAGAACGCCGTCTACCGGGTCATCAACGGGCTCACCAAGCTCGGCGCGAACGTCGTGCACAAGGGCAACGCGAAGGTGCACGTCTCGGGCCACGCGGCCGCGGGCGAACTTCTCTACTGCTTCAACATCATCAAGCCCAAGAACGTGATGCCGGTGCACGGTGAATATCGGCACCTGACCGCCAACGCGGCCCTCGCGATCGAGACCGGCGTGCCGGCGCAGAACACGATCGTGGGCGAGAACGGTGTCGTCGTCGACCTCAAGGACGGCGTCGCTCGCGTTGTGGGGCAGCTCGACCTCGGTTTCGTGTACGTCGACGGTTCCTCGGTCGGCGAGATCACGGATGCCGACCTCAAGGACCGCCGGATCCTCGCCGAGGAGGGCTTCATCTCGATCTTCATCGCGATCGACAGCCAGACCGGTCGGGTGATCGTGGGGCCGGAGATCCAGGCTCGCGGATTCGCCGAAGACGAGTCCGTGTTCGACGATGTGAAGCCTCAGGTGCTCAAGGCTCTGGAGGAGGCCGCGAGGAACGGCACGCGCGACGCCCACGGGTACAGCCAAGTCGTGCGTCGTATCGTCGGCCGCTGGGTCAACACGCAGCACCGCAGGCGCCCGATGATCATCCCGGTCGTCATTGAGGCGTAGCTCGACGGAGTGACCCTCAAGAACATTGCAAGGGGGCACGGCATGAGTTGACG
>JALYHS010000128.1 GCA_030776385.1 Actinomycetota bacterium | reverse complement strand
TACGGTGGTCGAGCTCGTCGAGACCAGCGGCAGTACGGTGGTCGAGCTCGTCGAGACCAGCGGCAGTACGGTGGTCGAGCTCGTCGAGACCAGCGGCAGTACGGTGGTCGAGCTCGTCGAGACCAGCGGGCGGCTTGAGCGCCCCCACCCAGCGGAAGGTGTTGTGGAGGGTGACGGTCCCGGTCGTCGCGTCGGTGAACGGGACGAGCGCCGTTCGGATCGTCGATCGGACCGCGTCGATGCCGACATCTTCGACGGCGCGAGTTCCGCCACCGGAGGTCGACAGCCCGAGGACGGCGTGCTCGACCTCCTCGTAGTACCAATCGAGTTCGACCTCCGCGGCTCCCACCAACTGCAGCCCCGCGGCCTCCAGCGCAACCTCGAGATTGCCGGGCGCCGAGAGCGCGTACGGCTCATGTTCGGCCGCCCGCTCGGGTGGGCTGAGCTCGGTCATGGCGTCGTGGATGGCGGTCGACTGCGAGCGCTCCGGCTCGGCGAACATTCCGACGACCAGGCGACCACCGGGTGCGAGTACCCGGGCGGCTTCCGTGATCGCGCGCCGAGAGTCCTCTGCGAACACGAAGGCATTGATGCCCGTGACGACGTCGAAGGTCTCGTCGGCGAATGGAAGGCTCTGCAGATCGGCGAGCACCAACTCGGCGGACGGTGCCTGCTCGGCCGCGAGCTGAAGCATGCCAGGCGAGACATCCAGACCGGTCACCCGTGCCCCCCGCTCGGCGGCGAGCGCAAGCAGCATCCCTGTGCCACAGGCGATGTCGAGCAGACGCGTGCCAGGGACGATGGATGCCGCCGCCAGCGCCGCCTCGAACAGGGGAGCGGTGTGCGGCTCGCTGTGGAGCCGCCACGCCTCGGGGTCGGCACCCCACAGCCGCTGCTGAAGCAGCGCTGCGGACGACAGCGTGGACGTCTCGCTCATCGGGTCACCCGGCGCACGAACTCGAGGGCGCGATCGAGCAGCGCCTCCCGGTCGACGTCGCCGAGCCAGAGGTGGCCTGCCCCCGGGACGAGGTCGAGTTCGACCTCGACACCGTGGGCGCGCAGGGCCGCGGCGAAACGCTCGCTCTGTTCGGAGGGGATTGCCGCATCATCCAGCCCGTGGGCGATGAGGAAGGGGGGTGCGCCGACGGGCACGCGCGTGATCGGGCTGGCGGACCGAGCGAGTTCGAGCACGTCGCCGACGGGTGCGCCGAGCCATCCGGCCTCCCGGGTGCTCGGGTCGTCGAGGGCGCCCTGCGCGGTCATCAGCGCGACGATGTCAGTGAGGCCGTACCAGTCGACGACGCCGCGCACCGACGCTGCGACGTCGAACGCAACCAGGGCCGAGATCGTGGAGCCGGCCGACTCGCCCCACAGGACGATCCGCTCCGCGTCGTAGCCGTACTTGCCCGTCACCTCGGCCGACCGCAACCAGGCCAGGGCGGCCGCCACGTCGTCGACCTGGGCCGGGTATGTCGCCTCGCCACTGAGCCGGTAGTCGACGGATGCTACGGCGAAGCCCGCGGCGACGATCCGCTCGAACGCCGCATTCCCCGGCATCGTGGGCACGAACACCGTGCGGCTGCCGCGGCCGAAGCCCCCTCCGTGCACGAACACGACCAGGGGCGCGCCACTCGCCTCGGGGAGCCGCAGGTCGAGCGTCAGAGCCCGGAAGCCCGGCAGCTCGGCGTAAACGACGTCCCGGACGACGCGCGAGCCACTCATGCGCCGATCTGCTTCGAGTCGACTCCCGTGACGCCGCACGAAGCTTCGACGGGGAAGGGGTACAGCTGTAGCATGCGTGAATCCGCCCGGGTCAGACTTTCATCAATCGAAACTTACTTTGCCTAGTGAAACTTACAGCGCTCGCTCGCTCGTGGTCAACATCCGGTCTGCGCGAGGATCGAGGATGAAATGATCGACCCGCGTGACACCGACCTCCTTGATGAACTGGTCCACCGGCAGACGTCGCGATACGAGCCTCCTGGCCTTGGCGAAGAGCCGAGGCGATCTGGCGACCATGGCAGACACGACCAGATCTCCCGCCAGATACAGGTGAAAGCTGCTCGCCGGTCGGGCTGATTCGGGCGGCGACGACCCGGGCGTGCTCGGTCGCCCGCTCCCAGTGCTCGATGCGCCGATTCGCACCCCGCGGATCGGGCCACGCCGCGATGTCACCCATGGCGACGCGGACTCCGGAGCGCACGCGGATGTCGAGCTGCGCGATCTCGTCCTGCCACAGCAGCGAGATGTCGTCAGCCGTCAGCTTTCCCAGAAGGATCTGCTTCGACAGGGGAGGCCGGTTGTGGGGTGTCCCGGATTGCGCTGAAATCAGAGTGATCGGGCCCGCGAACCCGTGAAGCCTGAGCTGGTGAGCGGTGCGCCAGCTCCCGACTCCGCCGCCGGCGATGACGACAGGGGGAGACGCGGGGGTCATTCCTCGACCTTGCTGAACGACAGCGCGTCGGCGGGGCAGCTCAACACCGCCTCCTGGAGGACGCTCTCATCGGGACCGTCGTTCTCCGTGGTCATCGCCACGACGTCCGGCCTGCGCTCGAGTCAGCGCGCACAGTTGCTGATCGACTACGCCACCCGCTTCTTCGCCACCGATCCCGAGACTCGTCCGGTCTAGCTCCGCCACCGCGATGTCTGCCGTTCGATCAGCGACAGGATCGCGTTGATGACGACAACTCCGACGCACACGACGAGGATCATCGCGTTCAGAGGCGCCGCCCCGTGGTTCGTGATCTGATTCGTGATGAAGCTCCCGATCCCGTCGACCGAGATCATCAGCTCTCCGAGGAGAACACCCAACAGGGACAGGGCGGCTCCGATCTTCAGCGCTCCGAGTACCTCCGGGAGGATCGCGGGAAGGATGATCAGCCGCAGACGCTGAAATGCGGTCGCTCCCATCGCATCGCCCGAGGCCACCAGATTCGTGTCGACCGCCGCGCTCGCGGACATCGTGATCAGGATCACGGGGAAGATGCCGTGGATGGCGCCGAACGCGACTTCCGAGCGCATGCCGAGCCCGAGCCACAGCACGAACAGCGGGTAGAAGGGAACCATCGGAAGCGCATACAGCACCGTGACGACATCTCGCGCTCCACTGAAGATCTGCCGGTGAAGTCGTCCGAGCGCCAGCCCGACGACCACCCCGAGCACCGCCGCGATGGCGAACGCCTGAAGAAAACGGGACGTCGTCTGCCAGAGCGCGAGCAGGTTGGCCGGCTCGAGGATGGCGGCCAGACCGACGGTGGCGACCTTGCTCGGCGGCGCGATGTAGTCGCTGTTCCCGAAGGGGACGCTGAACAGGTACTGCCAGACGACGACGAACACCAACACGGTCCCCCACCGCACCGCCTGGACCTGAAAGGCTCGGGCGGCACGGCGGGATCCGGTTCGAGACCCGGCAAAGCCGATCGCGCTGGTGACCGTCATGGTCGTCTGTCTCCTCGTGGCGGTGCGCGGTCTACTTGCCGACGATCGCCGTCGACAGGTAGTCGGATGCCTTCGGAACCGAGGTCGCGATGCCGAGATCGGGTAGCGCCTTGGCGTAGGCAGCCAGCCCCGCTGCATTCAGCTTCCCACCAGGCGTGAAGTTGCCGATCAGCGCGTCGTAGCTGGTGATGGCGATCGGGTTCGACATGTTCAGCTTGGAGACAGCCAAAGCCACCGCATCGTCCTTGTGCGACTTCATATAGTTCAGCGAGTCCGTGTAGGCGGCCGCGAGCCGCTTGAGCGCGGTCGAGTTCGCCGAGATGTAGGCGGACGAGGCCATCAGCTGAGCGAACTGATCGTTGCTTCCGAGAACCTTGGATGCCGACTCCGCGATCTTCCCGGTGCCCGCTGCCTCCATCTGGTAGCCGAAATACACCGGGAGAATGATGCCGTCGACGTCGCCTCGGCCCAGTGCGGCCAGCACGGACGAGGGAGCACCGAGAGGCACCTCCTTGATGTCCGTGATGGCGACCTTCTCCTTGGCGGCCGTCGACCGGACGACGAAGTCGGTCATCGAGCCGAATGCCGAGATGCCGACCTTCTTGCCCTTCAGATCGGCGAAGGAGGTGATCGACGACTTCGCGGGGACGATCAAGGTCATCGGGCTCGGGCCTTCGATGCCGTAGAACGATTTCAACCCGACCGAATGAGCAGCAGCTGACACCGCATCCAGTCCCGTCGCGGCCCCGACATTCACCGACCCGCCGGCCATGGCCTTCGTGAGGTCGGAGCCGCTGGTGAAGTTCACAACGGTGACGGTGAGGCCCTCCTTCGTGAAGAAGCCCTGCTCGACCGCGGTGAGGGCGGGAAGGGCGTGAACGAAGTCCTGCCCCTGCACGATTCCCAGCGTGAGGCTGATCGGCGTCCCCGCGCCGGACTCTGTGGCGGACGGTGTCG
>JALYHS010000127.1 GCA_030776385.1 Actinomycetota bacterium | reverse complement strand
CGGATACCTAGTTTCGCAGCATGACAACCCACTCACGCCTCCTGACCGGCGCCGCGACGGCGGCCTGCATCCTGACTGTCAGCCTCCTCAGCGGATGCTCCGTCGGCAACTTCGCCGGATCTTCCTCGGGCACGCCCGCCAACCACTCGGGCAGCGGCAGCGCTGCGCCCTCTGCGGCTGCTGCATCCGCGCCGCCCGCATCCGCTCCGCCGGCCTCGCACCAGAAGCAAATGGCTGAGGTCCCGACCACCTGCCCGGATGCCGATGCGATCTCGATCAGCGTCAAGGTGAGCCTGCCGTCGGTCGACCCCAATCCCATGGATGCCAACAAGCTCGAGTGCACCTACTACAACGTCGCCAATCCCTCGGAGGAACTCGTGATCGTCTTCGGGCCTTCAGAGGGCGCCACACCTGCGCAGTTCGGCCAGCAGATCACCGCAGCTGCACCGAGCGCGGTCCCGGTCCCAGACGTCGGAGACGGAGCGTACTTCACCCAGGTCTCGACGTCGGGATCCACCGTCGGCGCCATGAACTTCCTCAGCGGCGCGGTCTTCGGCTACGTGTACGGCGACATCTCCTTCGCGACGCAGGATCACCTGACCGCGCTGGTCGCCGACCAGATTCTCGTTCCGTGATCCCACGTTCGGGAGGCTGTGGACGCACCTGAGCTGCGTGCCAAGGTGCGCCAACGCAAGGAATCGCCATAAACTCCTGATTCGTGGACAATCTCGACTACGGCATCATCGACCTTCTCCGCCTCAACGCCCGTGCCGGCTACGGCGACATCGGCGAGCGGGTCGGGCTTTCGGCCTCCGCGGTGAAGCGTCGCGTCGACCGGCTGGTGGCGGATGGCGTCATCCGCTCGTTCACCATTCAGGTCGACCCGGCCGTCGACGGCCTCGGCACCGAGGCGTACGTCGAACTTTTCTGCCGCGGCACCGTCGCTCCCGACGAGCTCAAGCGCATCCTCTCCGGCGTGCCCGAAGTCGTGGATGCCTCGACCGTCACCGGTTCGGCCGACGCGATGGTGCACATCCGCTCGCGCGACATCCCCTCGCTCGAGGATGCGCTCGAGCGCGTCCGCGTCGCCCCGAGCGTGGATCACACGCGCAGCGCGATCGTGCTGTCGCACCTGATCCACCGCAACTACGACTAGCCGACAAGCGTCAGCGTCGCCTCCCGGATGCCGTCGAGTGCACGTTCGTGCAGCTCGGCCTCCGTGCCGTGCGCATGCACCTCGACGACGCGACCGCGGTAGTGCTGCAGCAGTTCGTCCTCGGCCTGCGAGGGAGCAGCATCCGTCCGGAACCACAGCGCGATCTCGACGGACGCGGCTCTCGCGTCGAGGAAGGCGTCGAGCCGCTCGGCCTGCGTGACGTTCAGCGGAAAACCCTCGAGCACGAAGCCGTCGGTTGTCGCGGCGAGCGTACGCTCCACCTCGGTGTCGGCGGTGGGGGCGATCACGTGGGACGCACGGATCGCCTCCGCCAACTGTTTGCCCCGCTCGGCGACCGCTGCTCCCGCATGCGTGCCGATGAGCACGATCCGGGCGCTCACGCGGCGGCTCCCACGAGCAGGCGCACTGGACCCGTGGTCGGGGAGGACGTCCCCGGCTCGACCAGGTAGCGCGAGTACGCCGCGATCGTCAGGAAGGTCGGGAAGTCCTCGCCGAGCGTGACCGCCCGGAAGATCTCCGCCGCCTCGTCGAAGCGGTCGCCGTCCCAGCGCGGCGCCGCCCCCATCAACTCGTCGAGCAGAGCGGTGACGTGCGCCTGATCCACACTGGTCCCCTCCGCGGTGACGACGCGCTGATGCATCCACTGCCAGAGTTGGGAGCGGCTGATCTCGGCCGTGGCCGCGTCCTCCATGAGGTCGTCGATCGCCGCTGCACCCACTCCGCGCAGCCAGGACTCGAGGTAGCGCAGTGCGATCGACACATTGGCGCGCACGCCCGCGTCGGTCACGTCGCCCTCGATCCTGAGGTCGAGCAGGTCGGATGCCTCGACGTGCACGT
>JALYHS010000126.1 GCA_030776385.1 Actinomycetota bacterium | reverse complement strand
CTCTTGGACTCCTCCAAAAACGAGCTCGAGGTAGCGTCAAGTCCGCACCAAATCACGAAAGTCCGGCGTGGGCAATGTGTCAGCCGCAAGGTTCGGAGTAGCGAGCGATATGTGCCCAGCAGGCTGGGTTGGTGAGATAGCACTACACGGTGAGGACCGGTGTAGTGATGTGCGCGCCGCCTCCGTCGCACCTGGAACTGAAGGACACGAGAACCACAATCAGTTCGGCGATGAACACGACCAGTACGGCGATGAACACGACCGGGAATAGGTGGTCAGACGGATCCGCTACTGGCTGACGAGCGTGGCCGCGGCACGGACTAGCTCGCGGAATGCTTCACGCTTGAGGTCGGTCGCGGGTGCCACTTTAGCCGTCGGCATCCTCGCGTTGTCGCTCAGCTCGAACAGCCCCTCCAGATCGTGAAGTTCACGGCCCCGGAAGAAATAGACGTTGATCCATCGCTTGGCGCAAAACCTTTCAACACTGCGGCGCCATCGGCCTCGAAGTATGGATGACCCCACTTGATATTTTCAGCGAGCTGTTCCGATGCCCGAATGTCCTCGAGCAACTTCGCACAGGCCTGACGCTGCCAGTCGACGGCAGCGAACCGACGTATTGATCAACGACCCCCGTCACGGCGTCGTCATCCCATGGCGTCACCCAAGCGGAGTATCCGACAGCCGCTGCCGCGCCATCGAGGCTCCTTGCCTCCCTCGCAGACGGCGCGCGCGACCCGAATGGTGAGCGGGCACGTCTCAGCGATGGGAACCGTGGTCCGGAAAGGGAGTGGACCCTGCGCGCTGCCGCAGTAGCGCAAAGGGAACCGTCGCGCAAGCCCGCGACTGCGCACGTCGAGTTTCTTAGCATGGAGAAATCAACGAGAGGGGTGCCAATGCGGAGGCTGTACTACTCGAGCGGATATGTCAACGTTGCGGACGTGACATGTAAGGCGGTGCTGCGCTACGCGCGGGCTCTCGCCAACGCTCAACGGGCGGATGTTGCCCAGATTCCGGTGGTGACCGAGGGTGGAAGCAACGCCTATGCGCATCTTCTGATTGGTCCAGCTAGCCAACTCTTCTCGACACCTATCGAGAACTCTGAATCCGGGCCGGTGGATCCCGAGGTGATCTTGACCTTGGAACGGCTCACGAGGGAACTCCAGCCCGACGCCCCTGATTGGCCGCAGGAGATGACCGATGTGGAGACCCTCAGTTTTCTCGAGTTCGGCATTTGAGCGCCTTCAATCAACCTACGTCCCGTCAGGCGGCGCTGCACCGAGGAAAGCAAGGTCGGCGACCGTCAGCGACATACATCGGGACGGTGAGTTCCTCCTCTCGGGAACAGCCTCAAGCTCCGACATTCAAGCGACCTCGGCGGTATTGATCGGAAGCCGGTTCCGAGGAGTCTGGTCAGAGCATCTCCGGATTTCGTGCCGCGCGGTCTTAAGCCCCCCCCTGGCAGGGGGTGGTCCTTCAGCGAAGTCCCAGGCCGCACCTGGAGGTTGGCTGGCGACATCTGACCCACCGTTGACGGGCTGTGTTGATTCCGCTTACGACAGGACGAGGAAAGGAGCAGCGGATGACCGTCAGGCTTTATCAGGGAGGACTCGCTCACGCGAAGGGTGTACTCCGTCGTGGAGCGATCGCACATGATGAGCGCGACGACTGGAGCGAGCACGCTCCCTCGACGTCGCAGAGCAACTCCTTCATCGAGAAGAACGGAATGGCAGATTACGCGAAATGGCACCTGGCGGAAGACACTGAGAAGACTGAAGGCACCCGAGGGCGATACCTTTTCCCGTACGGTGACTTCTTGAAACTCCACCGGTGCGCGGTGATTTCTGGCGAAAGTCGCGCGGGACAGCACAAACATCCAGGAGTTCAGAAGGCGCTCAAGGAACTGCTTGAAGGTATCGACAAGAAGGCTCAGTGATGCCGCGCGCGATCCTCGTGGGACTCCCGAAGAGTGCGGTCTGAATTGCTCACATCGTCCGGGATAGCCTGATAGAAGCCGAAGGGCCTCAGGGTGACCTCGTGCGGTGTATGACCGGTGGGGCGGCGATCGTCACATTTGGGGCCGACGGACGAGAGTCGCCTCCGCTAATTCGATGCCGCGGGCTTGGATGGACTCGACGTTCAACCGATCTAGTAGCGCGGGGTCCAGCTTGGGTGAGGTGCCTCCGTCGAACTTGTAGTGCAGGTCGCAGTTGGGATGTACCCAAACGGAACTTCGCCCGGAGCCGACTTCCGCTGAGTCTGTCCACGAAATGAGAAACCCTTCGCCGCGGCGCATTTTCGCGGTCACGACCGCTTTGAGGTGGGCGAGGACGCGGTCCTCTATACGGATCGGCAGCCGTGCCGAACCGTAGAAAAGGGTTCCCATTCAGTCACCGTAGCGGACCACCAAAGGTGCACCACGGATTGTTTTCGATCGGTGTTCAGGCGGGGATAAGAAGTCGTTCTTCGACGGTATGGGCGAGGTGACGAAGGAGGGTGAGGTCTGCGGGGGAGAAGGTGCGCGGTTTGTCGTCGTATACGCACAACACCCCGATCATGTAACCCTTCGGGTCCCGGATAGGGACTCCGGCGTAGGAGCGCAGTTTCGCGATCTCGACGAAGTAACCGTCCGCGAAGCGCGAATCAAGCGCTGCGTCTTCCACGACTAAACCATGGTTCGTTGTGATGGTGACGTTGCAGATCGTGTCGCTTCGACGAAGCTCGGAAACCGGGGGGCCCGAGAAACTGGCCATCCGTTGGCGGTCCCGGTCAAGCAGTGAAATCCCGGCACCCACCGTGCCGAGCAGGCGCCGCGCCTTGCCGGTGATGCTGTCAAAGAACTCGTCGGGCCCGGCATCAAGGAGGCCGAGACGGTCGAGTGCTTCCTGCCGGTCCTCCTCCACATCAGCAGGCCGGCCAAGGTGGGACAACGATCCAAGAGCTGGTGTGATGCCTGCCATCAGAACATCTGCCCAGCGACGGTACGTGTCCGAAGTGCGTTGGTGGCAACGTTCGGCGTCTCCCTCGAGAGGGAACGGCACAAACGTGAGTCCGTCACGTGAATCGCACAGCCGCTGCAAGCGTGAGTTGAACACTTCTGCGCGAGTATCCGCGGCTCGACCAAGCAGGTGTTCCAGCCCCACGACCTTCGAAACCTGAGCCACGGCGATGACCAGAATCGGGACGACCTTCTGCATGCCCGCACGGATAGCGTCGATCGTGAGC
>JALYHS010000125.1 GCA_030776385.1 Actinomycetota bacterium | reverse complement strand
ACCTCTACCTGCGCATCGCGCCCGAGCTCTACCTCAAGCGCCTGCTGGTCGGGGGCCTGCCGCGGGTCTACGAGATCAACCGCAACTTCCGCAACGAGGGCGCAGACTCCACCCACAGCCCCGAGTTCGCGATGCTCGAGGCCTACCAGGCGTACGGCGACTACCACCAGATGGCCGACCTGACGCAACAGCTCATTCAGGATGCCGCGCTCGCCGTCAGCGGATCGCACGTCGTCACCTGGGCCGACGGCACCGAGTACGACCTGGGCGGCGAGTGGGATCGCATCAGCATGTACGCCTCGCTGAGCGCGGCCATCGGCATTGAAGTCACCACCGCGACCACGGTCGCCGAGCTGAAGAAGATCGCCGACGCGAATGAGGTCGAGGTCGCTCTCGCCACGCACGGCAAGTACGTCGAGGAGCTCTGGGAGCATTTCGTGAAGAAGCACTTGGTGCGTCCGACCTTCGTCATGGACTTCCCCGTCGACACCAGCCCGCTCGTGCGCGACCACCGCTCCATTCCGGGCGCCGTCGAGAAGTGGGACCTCTACATCCGCGGATTCGAGCTCGCGACCGGGTACTCGGAGCTCGTCGACCCGGTCATTCAGCGCGAGCGTTTCGTCGAGCAGGCGGCGCAGGCCGCACGCGGCGACGACGAGGCGATGCGACTGGATGAGGAGTTCCTCCGCGCGCTCGAGCACGGGATGCCGCCGAGCGGCGGCATGGGCATGGGAATCGATCGACTGCTCATGGCGCTCACCGGTTTGGGCATCCGGGAAACCATCCTGTTCCCGCTGGTGAAGTGATGAGCGACTCGCAGCTGCCGCAGCCCCCCCGCAAGAAGCCCGAACTCACGCCCGAGGAGAAGCGCCGGCAGTTCCTCATCCGCGTCGGGGTCTGGATCGTCGTGGGCGGGATCGGCCTGTACCTGGTGATCTCCGGGATCGTCGGCATCATCGCGAAGGGCTAAGCCCGGATGGATCGCCGCACCTCGCGAATCGTGGCGGTCGCCGGCCTCATCGTGATGCTGGTGGCGATCGCCATCGCGTTCGCGCTGAACCACTGACCCCGCTGGTTGAGCTCGTCGAAACCAAGGTCGTCGAACCCTGGTCACAGGGTCTCGACAGGCTCGACCAACGGGGTCGTCGAAACCGGGTCACAGGGTCTCGACAGGCTCGACCGACGGGGGCGTCGAACCCAGGTCACAGGGTCTCGACAGACTCGGCCGACAGACGCGGCGTACGCTGGGCGCATGCCGACGGATTTCTGGGGTGGGATCATCTGGTCCGTCGCGCCCACCATCGTGATCGGCCTGCTGTTCTGGTTCATCATGCTTTCCCTGATCCGCTCGGATCGCAACGAGCGCAAGGCGTACTCGAAGATCGAGGCGGAGGAGCGCGCGCGTTTCGCCGCGAACTCGCCGATCGAACCCGGCGGAGTACCTGGCCCGAAAGTCGTGCCGCCCCTACCCTGAGCGCATGACACGCATGCGTCGCACC
Source organism: Actinomycetota bacterium (assembly GCA_030776385.1). Classification (GTDB taxonomy): domain Bacteria; phylum Actinomycetota; class Actinomycetes; order Actinomycetales; family Microbacteriaceae; genus Lysinimonas. The sequence goes on along the minus strand of JALYHS010000125.1, from coordinate 8,917 downwards.
GGGACCGCACTGATCGCCGCGGCATCCATCTCGCTGCTTCTGGCTGGATGCCACACCACCGTGATCCCGATCGGGGCGACCCCGAAGGCGGCCGCAACCGCCGCTCCCGCGACGCCGAAGCCGACCGCATCGGCTGCCCCGACCGCCGCTGTCCCCGTGCCGCCGAGTATCGCCGGGTTCCTACTCGAGGGAACGCCGTACGTTCCTGACGCGAACGGCGAATGGGACGGTCACTACGGCTTCTGGACGGATGCCTCCCACGCTGTCGCCTGCGACATCTGGATCTTCAGCGGCGACTCGGGTGGGGTTTCGTGCGGCATCAGGCCCGGCCACGAGAATCAGCGGACCTACGCCCTCCCGCCGGGCGTCTCCACGACCTGCGACGCCTCCAGCTCGAACAGCTCGGACGGCACCGCTGTAGCGATCAACTACAAGGTGTTCGGGGGCGACTCGGATCCGAATGCGAATGTCGGCTTCTCGGGCTGTCTCACCGCCCAGGGCAGCAACCCGACGGTCGACGCCGCGCGCAAGATTCTGCCGCCGGGCACGACCCTGACGGTGACGCAGACCGGCTTCGAGACCTACACCTGCGCGGTCGCGGCGTCGGTCGCCAGCTGCGCGGATTCGTCGCCGGGCTCGTCGTTCGTGTTCGGGCTGTCGGTGGCGTCGTTCCACCAGGGGTAGTGCGGGTTCAGCCTCGGGGGTGGTCGGGATGCGGGACGGGCACGAGATTCAGCTCAGGGATCCCTGCGAAGTCGGCCGGATTGCAGGTGTACAGCGGCAGCCCATTCGAGATCGCGGTCGCGGCGATCAGCGCGTCGAAGGCGCGCGCGCTCGGTTTGCGTCCTGAGCTGCGCAGCGTCGCGGCCACCCGCCCGAACGCCCGAGCGGCTGCGGCGTCGAACGGCAGGGGCTCGGAGTCTGCTTCGGCCTGCTGAAGGTGAGACTGGCGGACGATGCGGTCCTCATCGGTCGACGAGACGAGTGGCCCGACCGACAACTCGGCCAGCGTCACAGCGCTGATGACCGATTCGACTGGCAGGTGTGTCGCCGAGAGGCGTCTGAGAAGGATGACGGTCGAAGTGTCGAGCACACCGAGAGGGCTTGCCGTCACAGCGATTGGTCAATCACTGCGTCAACGTCGGTTCGCAACTGTTCCGGATTCATGTCGGGAATCGAGGCGCGCCGAGCGATCAGCTCGGCTGCCAGTAGCGCTCGCCGCCGGAGAGGGCGGAGCTCGGCGACGGGAGCACCGTCCCGAGTGATCACGACGGGTTCGCCCTGGGCAACGCGAGTGAGCACTTCACCGCCGTGGTTGCGGAGATCGCGCACGCTGACAGTGTCCATTGCGTCACTGTATCACGGGTGATACACAACGGCATGGCCGAAGGTCGGTCTGTGCCGGGCGCCGTATTCTGGGCCGATGACCGACTCCCCGATCGCTCCCGCGGAACGCAACGGTCTGCTCCCTGGCACAACTGCCCATGGCTGGTACCTCATCACCGTGGTGGTGTTCGTCTGCTTTTTCGGCGGGCTGGCGCTCGTGGCGATGGTGTCCTTCACCGGGTTTGCGACAGGCCATCCCTTCACCGCGTCTGAGCATCCAGTTGCGGTTTACGGATGGTTTCTTAGCTTCATGGTGGTTGTCGTCATGGTGGGGGTCACCGGTTTCGCCACTCCGAGCAAGGCGCGACGCGAACTTCTCGCGGGATATTCCACGCTGCCCCTCTCCACTCTGACTGTCGACATCCGCGATCCACGGGACGGCCGCATCCTGCTCCCGGCGGGGGAAGGACCCCGCTACGGTTACTTCCGAATTGGGGCGCTGCGACGTGATGCCGGGCGGTTCGCCGACCGGCAGGTGAACCTGAGAACCGACGAGCCGGGACCAATCCGCACACTCGAGATTCCCGGCGGAGCTCGAGGGCTCGCGTGGGGCCGGGCGCGTCTCCGGGCATTCCACGCGGCAATCGCGGCGGCCGAGCCGGACGCCCTGCTCATCGATGCGCTCCGCCATCCGCTCGTCGAATCCGCCGTGGCCCAGGTCCGACCCGGCGCGCGGTTGCACTACACCTACCTGCTCGCGGCACTGCCAACCGGGTTGCAATTCTGGCAGGACACCGAACACCCGGCGCTCATCGCCGAAATACCGCGGGGGTCGATCGTCGACGTGGTTGAGCAATACATCCAGAACGACCAAGCGTCCCTCCTCGGCATCAGTGTGCAGATCACGGACCCCGCTGGCATTCCGACTGAGCTCCCCTTCCTCCCGCTGCGGCCGCGGCATCCCCTCTTATTCGTGAAGAGAAACGACATTCCCGCGCTGATCGGCGCACTTCGTCAGAAGTGGGGAATGCCCCCGACCGGTGGCCACTAACGCCGCGGTGAGGGTGTCTCGGGCGTTGGAGAGAAAGCGCGGCCCTTTGCGGCTTCATCAGTCGCGGGGCCGCAGTCGCACGTTGGGCAGCTCGGGCGCCGGGAGTGCGCGGCCCGGGTGACCGTCGACCTCATAGCCGTCGACGTGGCCGAAGCGTCCGCTGAGGTTCGTCTCGTCGATGACATCCGACTGCCACTGCTCGCGGAACGCCACCACCTCGTCGTGGGTGCGGCCGACGAAGTTCCACCACATCAGGATGCGCTCGCCGAGGGGTTCGCCTCCGATCAGCAGGGCGCGGAGGGGGGAGCTGCCCGCCTCCACGGTGAGTTCGGCGACCCCGGCCCGCACGAACGCGAGTTGCGCGGTGGGCACCTGAACGCCTTGGAACGTTGGGGAGCCGGCATCCACGAGGAGGCCATGCTCGAACGCCGGATCGACGGGGATCGTGACTCGGCCACCGGCGGGCAGATCGAGCTGCACACCGAGCAGCCTCGTGAACGCGGTCACCGGGGACGACTGGCCCAGCAGCTCACCGACAAAGACGCGCAGGGTGGCGTCGTCGTGGGTGATCGGCGTGGGCTCGAAGTGCTCGAAGAAGGGGCTCACGTTCCGAGACGCGTCGGGGAGCGCGATCCAGAGCTGCACCCCGTGCAGGCTGGTGGTGGCATCCGTCGAGACCTCGGAATGCTGGATGCCCGCCCCCGCCGTCATCAAGTTCACGGCACCCGGCTCGACCAGGGCGAAGCTGCCCGCGCTGTCGCGGTGCTCGATCTCGCCGGCGTAGAGCCAGCTGACGGTCTGCAGACCGGTGTGCGGATGCGGCGGGACGTTCATGGCGCCCCGCCCGTGCACCGGGTCGGGCCCGTAGCTGTCGACGAAGCACCAGGCGCCGATCAGGCTGCGCCTCTTCTGCGGCAGGGTGCGCCGCACGGTCATCGCACGCGGACCGCCGAGCGGGACCTCGCGCGGTTCGAGCAGCTCGACGGCGGCGCTGGTCGAGCCTGTCGAGACCACGCCACCGCCCTCGCCGCCACCGCCAGTCTCGACGAGCTCGACCATCGAACTCGACTTCTCCAGGTTGCTCACCCTCGGATGCTATCCCCGCGGGTTCGCCAGGTGCTGCCGCGTCAGCTCGTCCAGCTGCTCGTCGGTGAGGTCGTCGTACTTCTTCTCCTCGCGCTTCTCCGAGCGCGACCAGCGCACGAACAGCAGCACCAGGATCGGCACATCCGCGATCTCGGCGATGAACCACAGCGCGTCGCCGGCGAGATGCTGATCGTGAACGGGATTCGGCCACCAGGATGCCGCGCTCGCGATCGCGGGGCCGATCACCGGACCGTGGTCGAGAATCGTGTCGTTCAGCCGCAGGATGATCCCGGGTACGGCGTCGATCACGAGTTCGACGAATGCCAGCAGGAACTCGACCGTGATGAAGAGGCTCGTGCGGCCTCCCGCGTTCTCGACGATGGGCAGCACCATGATCAGGCCGAGGATCGGGATGACGACACCCATTCCTGCGCTCAGGGCCGGAGTTCCGCGCAGCACCCAGGCGAGCGGCGTGAGGAAGAGGCAGAACACCGCCGCCGAGAACAGGGTCGCGAAGATCGCGTTACCGAACAGGCGCAGAAGGCGGGTGCGCAGCATCCATTCGAGACGTGCCGCGGCGGACTCACCGAGCGACGCCCGCAGAAGCCCGATCGGCCGGCCGGCGCTGATGCACGCCGGGATCACGAACAGCAGCAGTGCGATCCGCGTCGTGAACGCCCAGCGGAGGTCGTGGCTGTATGCCCCGAGGAAGCCGAACTCGACGACCGCGAACGATCCGAGCCCGAGCATCGTGAACGCCAGCGTGAACCGAATGGGCCAGTGGATGCCGCCCCGCCCCGCCCTGACCACCCCGGCCAGGTAGAGCCCGGCCGCCACCACGATCACCACGAGCGGGACGGGATCCAGTCGCCAGGTGGCGAGGAAGACGGCGATGGACGGCGTGGGGTGCTCCTGGGTCGAAGCGACGGGGCGATGTTCAGGATGCTACGCCCGCACTGCTGAGCGTCACCCGCGCTTCACGGCGCGGGTGTTCGCGATGCCCCAGACGAGCGCGAGCACGAACAGCTGCAGCGCGGCGATCGTTTCCAACCCGGCCCCGAGGAGGCTCGAGGCGCTAGTGCTGAAGCTGATGGTTCCGTCCGCGACGGTGCCGGAACTGGTCAGTGTGACAGCCCCGACAAAGATCGTCGCGGCCACGAGTTCGAGGGTGGCGAGCACCAACGCCCAGGCGCCGACGACCGCGAAACCGTGGGAGGCGAGCCGCGCATCCCTCTCGTCGCGATACTCGATGGCGTTGATCCGGAGCCAGTCGCTCGCTCCCGCCCGCCTCGCGACGAGCGCTGAGAGCAGACCGCCGCCACCCAGCATGAGCAGCAGGATCGCGCCGAACCAGTTCTGCAGCACGATCGTCGTGACCGCGCCGGCGAGGCAGCCGCCGATCAGCACGATGTTCGGAACGGACAGCGGAAGACGACTACTCGTGGTCGACATGGAAGACCTCCTCAACGGTGGATCCGAAATGCCGCGCGAGCCGCACGGCCAGGGTCAGCGAGGGGTCGTACTTGCCGGCCTCGATCGCGTTGATCGTTTGCCGGGAGACGCCGAGCTCGGTCGCGAGGGCGCCCTGCGAGAGGCCCGCTTGTTCGCGCATCCGTCGGATTTCGCTGTCCACGCCTGTCAAGTTAGCTTGACAGGCGGTCGGTGTCAAGCACCCTTGACACCCTGGGCTCGGGAGCCGGCCTCGCTTCTGTTCGCAATTCAGGCGAAACGCCGCCCGGAGGTCGGAATCGAGCCGATTCGGCGGTTCGACCTGAATTGCGAACGCGACACAGCCTTCATCTCGGCGGGACGACCAGCAGCTCGCCGACCGAGCACTCGAGCGCCTCGCAGATCGCCGTCAACGTCGAGAACCGGATGGCGCGGGCCCGATCGTTCTTGAGAACCGAGAGGTTGACGATGCTCACCCCCACGAGCTCGCTCAGGCGCGTGAGCGTGAGACCCCGCGCGTCCAGCAGCTCGTCGAGCCGGCAGTGGATCCGCCCGGCACCCTCTTCGCCCCCGGGCGCCATCAGACGAGCCCCTCGGTCTCGCGCTGCAGTCGTTCTCCCCAGCGAAACGCGATCGCCACGATTGCCAATGCGAGTGCGACAGTGACGGTCAGCGGATCAAAAACGAACGCCGTCGAGAATCTGTCGCCGCCGGACTCGCGGATCACCGCGACCCGGCTCCACCAGGCGAGGAGTTGGCTCACGACTCCGACCGCGAGCACCGCGATGCTCGACGCCGCGACATCGCGCCAAGCCGAGCGATCGAAGGGTCGCCCTGCACGGAGGCGGCTCAGCATCCGGAGCGCCAAAGCGCCCAAGGCGAACTGCGTCAGCAGGCCGACGAGCGTCGAGGCGATGTAGATCGCGGTTGTGCCGGCGGAAATGCCCCGGACGATCGCGCCCACCGATCCCCCCAGGCCCGAGATGTGCACTCCACTCCCGTCGCCGTCATCTTGGAACAGGTAGATATTGTCCGACCAGTACATCGTCGGCCGGATGTCGCCGGTGGCCAGCTGTGTGATCAAGTCGATGACCCCAAAGACGACGACACCCAACGCGTAGGCGAGTGTTCCCAGCGTGAGGACCAGCAGAAGAATGCGAGCTGGCCGGGATGCTGCGGTGATTTCCATGAGTGCCCCTTATCGACAATCGTTAACATAACGACAATCGATAATCCCCGCAACCCCTTCCCCGCCCCTGCCCGCGCGCCGTACACGCCCCCGAACCGGGGCCGGACGCGCATCTTGCCGTGAGCGAACACGGGCGAATCCGGGGCCCCCCGTGGCTACTCTCGGTATATCGGAGCCCACCCTGCTCGGTTCCGGAGGAGTCAACATCATGTTCGAACGCTTTACGGATCGAGCCCGCCGGGTCGTCGTCCTCGCCCAAGAAGAGGCGAAGATGCTGAACCACAACTACATCGGCACCGAGCACATCCTGCTCGGCCTCATCCACGAGGGGGAAGGCGTCGCCGCCAAGGCCCTCGAGTCCCTGGGCATCTCGCTGGACGCCGTCCGCGAGCAGGTCCAGGACATCATCGGCCAGGGGCAGCAGCAGCCGACCGGCCACATCCCCTTCACTCCGCGCGCCAAGAAGGTGCTCGAGTTGAGCCTGCGCGAGGCGCTGCAGCTCGGCCACAGCTACATCGGCACCGAGCACATCCTTCTCGGCCTGATCCGCGAGGGCGAGGGTGTCGCCGCCCAGGTGCTCGTGAAGCTCGGCGCTGACCTCAACCGGGTTCGGCAGCAGGTCATACAGCTTCTGAGCGGGTACCAGGGCAAGGAGCAGGTCGCCGTCGGCGGAAACGACGCGGCGCCCGACAAGGGTTCGCAGATCCTTGACCAGTTCGGCCGCAACCTCACGCAGGCCGCGCGCGACGGCAAGCTCGACCCCGTGATCGGGCGCGAGAAGGAGATGGAGCGGGTCATGCAGATCCTCTCCCGCCGTTCCAAGAACAACCCTGTGCTGATCGGGGAGCCCGGTGTCGGCAAGACCGCCGTCGTCGAGGGCCTCGCCCAGGCGATCGTGCGCGGCGACGTGCCCGAGACGCTGAAGGACAAGCAGCTCTACACACTCGACCTCGGCAGCCTGATCGCTGGCAGCCGTTACCGCGGTGACTTCGAGGAGCGCCTGAAGAAGGTCACCAAGGAGATCCGCACCCGCGGCGACATCATCACCTTCATCGACGAGATCCACACCCTGGTGGGTGCGGGCGCCGCCGAGGGCGCGATCGACGCGGCCAGCATCCTGAAGCCGCTGCTCGCCCGTGGTGAGCTGCAGACCATCGGTGCGACGACTCTCGACGAATACCGCAAGCACTTCGAGAAGGATGCTGCGCTCGAACGCCGGTTCCAGCCGGTGCAGGTGCACGAGCCCACGCTGCCGCAGACGATCAACATCCTCAAAGGACTCCGCGACAAGTACGAGGCGTTCCACAAGGTGTCGATCACGGATGGGGCAATCGTTGCGGCGGCGAACCTGTCCGACCGCTACGTCAGCGACCGCTTCCTGCCCGACAAAGCCATCGACCTGATCGACGAGGCCGGCGCACGTCTGCGACTGTCGATCCTGTCTGCCCCGCCGGAGCTGCGAGAGTTCGACGACAAGATCGCCGGAGTCCGTGCCAGCAAGGAAGCCGCCATCGAGGACCAGGACTTCGAGAAGGCCGCGTCCCTGCGCGACGAGGAGAAGAAGCTGCTCGGTGAGCGGCTGCGGCTCGAGAAGCAGTGGCGTGCCGGGGATGTCGCGGCATCCGGAACCGTGGATGAGGGTGTCATCGCCGAGGTGCTGGCGAACGCCACCGGCATCCCGGTCTTCAAGCTCACCGAGGAGGAGTCCTCGCGGCTCATCTTCATGGAGAAGGCTCTGCACGAGCGCGTCATCGGACAGGAGGAGGCCATCTCGGTGCTCTCCAAGACGATCCGCCGTACCCGTGCCGGTCTGAAGGACCCGAAGCGTCCCTCCGGCTCGTTCATCTTTGCCGGCCCCACCGGTGTCGGGAAGACCGAGCTGGCCAAGGCGCTCGCCGAGTTCCTCTTCGACGACGAGAACGCGCTGATCTCCCTCGACATGAGCGAGTACGGCGAGAAGCACACCGTCTCGCGGCTGTTCGGTGCCCCTCCCGGGTTCGTCGGCTTCGAGGAGGGCGGGCAGCTCACCGAGAAGGTGCGTCGCAAGCCGTTCAGCGTGGTGCTCTTCGACGAGATCGAGAAAGCGCACCCCGACATCTTCAACTCGCTCCTCCAGATCCTCGAAGAGGGACGTCTGACGGATGGCCAGGGTCGCGTCGTCGACTTCAAGAACACCGTGATCATCATGACGACCAACCTCGGCACGAAGGACATCACCGGCGGACCCGTGGGCTTCACGCTCGAGGGCAGCTCGGAGAACTCGTACCGGGCCATGCGCGCCAAGGTGGTCGAGGAGTTGAAGAAGCACTTCAAGCCGGAATTCCTGAACCGAGTCGACGAGACCATCGTCTTCCCGCAGCTCAGCAAGCCGGAGTTGCTCCAGGTGGTCGCGCTCTTCATCGGTCGTCTCTCGGACCGACTGATGGACCGCGACATGACGATCGAGATCACGGATGCGGCCAAGTCGCGCCTGATCGACATCGGCTGGGACCCGACCCTCGGAGCCCGTCCGCTGCGCCGCGCGGTGCAGCACGAGATCGAGGATTCGCTCAGCGAGAAGATCCTGCACGGCGAGCTCACCTCGGGCGACCACGTGCACGTCGACTTCGCGACGGGAGCGGACGGACTCGGCGAGTTCGTCTTCACGACCGGCCGTCAGCCGGGCCGCGAGGAGCTCCCGACCGCTGTCGGTGCGATCGAGGCTCCGGCAGAGTAGCTCTCCTGCGGGTCGCAGCTTGTCGCTGGTCGAGCTTGTCGCTGGTCGAGCTTGTCGAGACCCGTCGACTCAGGGCGGTGGTTCTCCGGAACTGCCGCCC
>JALYHS010000124.1 GCA_030776385.1 Actinomycetota bacterium | reverse complement strand
ATGAGCAGCAGCAGCGAGAGCGCGAAGCCGGAGAGCCGGAAGTTGCGCAGCCACGCGGCGGGCCGCGACTCCTCGGGCATCGCGACGGGCACGAGCGTCGTCGTCCCCCGCCGCGTCGTCCCGCGTTGTGTCGTCCCCCTGGCCATGAGAACAGGCTAAGTGAGGGACGTGGCCGTAGCCTGGAGGCGTGACCACATCCACTGGCAAAGATGCCACCCGCCCGTTCGCTCTGGAGACGGCCGGAGACGTGCATGCCGGGCCGACCGAGTTCGAGGCGCTCGCCGTCCGGGCCGAAGCGGATGGCTACGACGGCATCGGCGCGACCGAGCTGCAGCACGACCCGTTCATCTCGATCGCCGTGGCCGCGCGCGGCACCTCGACCATCGAACTGGCGACCTCGATCGCGGTGGCGTTCGCCCGCAACCCGATGACCGTCGCGGAGACCGCCAACGACCTGCAACTGCTCTCGAACGGACGCTTCACCCTGGGCCTCGGATCGCAGATCAAGCCGCACATCGAGCGCCGGTTCTCGATGGAGTGGTCGCACCCGGCGGAGCGCATGCGCGACTTCGTGCTGGCAGTTCGCGCGATCCAACACGCCTGGCAGACCGGCGAGAAGCTCGACTACCGCGGCGAGTTCTACCAGCACACCCTCATGACGCCGATGTTCGCGCCCGAGCCGAATCCGCATGGCGCGCCGAAAATCGCCCTGGCCGCGGTCGGGCAGCTGATGACCGAAGTCGCGGGAGAGGTCGCCGACGGCTGGCTCAGCCACAGCTTCACGACGCCGCGGTACCTCACCGAGGTCAGCATCCCTGCGCTGCGTCGCGGAAGCGGGAAGGCGGGGCGACCGGCAGACGCGGTCGACGTCAGTGTCGCCGCCTTCGTGGCGGTCGGCGTCGATCAGGGCGAGCTGGATGCCGCGATCCAAGCCACTCGCAAACAGATTGCGTTCTACGGCAGCACGCCGGCATACGCGAGTGTGCTCGAGTTGCATGGCTGGGGTGGACTGCACGAGCAGCTCAACGCCGGCTCCCGCCGCGGCGAGTGGGATGCCATGGCGTCGCTGATCACCGACGAGATGCTCGCCGAGTTCGCCTGCGTCGGCACGCCCGTCGAGGTCGCGGCACAGCTGCGCTCGCGGTTCACCGACATCGCGACCCGTCTCGCTTTCGCGTTCAGCTCGCCGGTCGCGCCGGATCTCGCCGCCGAGATCGTGGCAGCGCTCGACGCGGGCTAGCCGCCGGTGATCGAGCTCGTCGAAATCTGCGGCCGGTCTCGACAAGCTCGACCAGCGAGCTGAGCAACCCGCACGACGGGCGCGATCGCGCTCGTGGCGGTCGTGCGCACTGCGCGCCGCAGAAGCGGCGGCGCGCTAGCTGGCGGAGTGACGGGGAAAGGCGCTTGCGCCCGCGTAGACCGCGGCCTCGCCCAGCTCCTCCTCGATACGCAGCAGCTGGTTGTACTTGGCGACGCGCTCCGAGCGGGCCGGGGCGCCGGTCTTGATCTGGCCGCCGTCCACAGCGACCGCGAGGTCGGCGATCGTGGTGTCCTCGGTCTCGCCCGACCGGTGGGACAGGATCGCGGTGTAGCCGGCACGCTGGGCTTTGGCCACGGCATCCAGGGTCTCGGTGAGCGTGCCGATCTGGTTCACCTTCACCAGGATCGAGTTGGCGGCGCCCAGGTCGAGGCCTTTCTGCAGCCGGGTCGGGTTGGTGACAAACAGGTCGTCGCCGACGATCTGGATCTTCGAACCCAGCGCCTCGGTCAGGGCGACGTAGCCGTCCCAGTCGTCCTCGGCGAGCGGGTCCTCGATGGTGACGAGCGGGTAGTCCGCGACCAGGCCCTCGAAGTAGGCCGTCAGCCCCGCGGCGTCGTACTCCTTGCCCTCGTAGCGGTACACGCCATCCTTGAAGAACTCGGTGGACGCCACATCCATGCCGAGTGCGATGTCGGTGCCGACCTCGAAGCCGGCCTGCCCGATCGATTCGACGATGAAGTCGAGCGCCTCACGCGCCGACTTGAGGTCGGGCGCGAAGCCACCCTCGTCGCCGAGCCCGGTCGAGAAACCGTTCTTGTGGAGGTTCGCCTTGAGGGCGTGATAGACCTCGGCGCCCCAGCGGAGGGCCTCGGCGAATGTACTCGCGCCGATCGGCAGGATCATGAACTCCTGCACGTCGATGCCGTTGTCGGCGTGTGCGCCACCGTTGATGATGTTCATCAGCGGAACCGGCAGGGTGTGCGCGTTCGGGCCACCCAGGTAGCGGAACAGCGGCAGGTCGGCGGAATCGGCGGCGGCCTTCGCGACGGCGAGCGAAACGCCCAGGATCGCGTTGGCGCCGAGCTTCGACTTGTTGTCCGTGCCGTCCGCATCGATCAGTTCGGCGTCGACGAGGCGCTGGTCGCTTGCCTCGAAACCCTCGACGGCCGGGCCGAGCACGTCGAGCACGGCGTCGACCGCCTTCAGAACACCCTTGCCGAGGTACCGGCTCTTGTCGCCGTCGCGCAGCTCGTACGCCTCGAACGCTCCGGTGGACGCGCCGGAGGGAACGGCCGCACGCGAAACGGTGCCGTCCTCGAGCAGGACCTCGACCTCGACGGTCGGGTTGCCCCGGGAGTCAAGGATTTCGCGGGCACCGACGGCCTCGATTGACGACATGGGGGGTCTCCTTCGCAAGATGCGGGGTGGGTCTCGACAGGCTCGACCGGCAAGATCGGAGCCCTCGGGAATCTTAGCGCCGCGGTCTTAAGCGCCGAGTACCCGCTGGTCGAGCTTGTCGACACCGTCGACACTGGCATCCACGAAGGCGAAGCGGGTGAAGCCCTCCGCGGCGAGCGTCTCGAGCAGCGTCTTCGTGTTCTTGGGCCGGGCGACAAGACGCACGCGTCCACCGGCGGCCAACAGCTCGGTCTTCACAGTGAGCAAGGTGGCAAGCGTGACGTCGGCGTCGTAGAGCAGCGCCGTGGCGGCAGCCGCGTCATCCGGCTCCAACTCGAGCAGATCGACGAGGCGCTCGAAGCCCAGCGAGAACCCGGTCGCCGGCACATCGGTCCCGAGGAAGCGCCCAATCATCCCGTCGTAGCGACCGCCGCCGCCCAGAGAGTACGGGACGCTCGGGTGCGCCAACTCGAAGATCGGGCCCGTGTAGTACCCCATGCCACGCACCAGGAACGGGTCGAACTCCATCGACTGCTCAGCGGCGCCGCGGGCAGATCGCACGGCATCCCCCAGCGCGGCGAGTTCGTCGATGACCGCCTCGTCGGCGCCCTGCGGCAGGGCTCGCCGGATCGCGCGGTCGCCGAACGGCAGGTACTCCATCGTCATCGGTCGGCGGAAGAAGGTTTCGAGCGCATCCACGGCGGCCGGGGTCGCCCCGTTCGCGCGCAGCTCCCCGACGACGCCGTCCTGGCCGAGCTTGTCGAGCTTGTCGATCGTGATGAGCACGGCATCCCGTTCCTCGACCGCGAATCCGAGGGTGTCGAGCATGCCGGTCAGGAGCCGACGATCGTTGATCCGGATGACGCTGTCGCGCAGCCCCAGCGCATCGACCGTCGCCAGGGTGGCAACCAACAGCTCCGCCTCGGCACGGATGCTCGGCTCCCCGATGATGTCGATATCGCATTGCACGAACTGCCGATATCGGCCCTTCTGCGGACGCTCCGCCCGCCACACCGGCGCGAGTTGGATCGCCCGGAACACGGTCGGCAGCTCGGCCCGGTGGCTCGCATAGAAGCGGGCAAGCGGCACGGTCAGGTCGAAGCGCAGCCCGAGATCGACGAGGTCGAGCGGCTCGGATGCGGCCTGCAGGTCGTCACGGGTGAGTCCGCGCTTGAGCACGCCGAACGCGAGCTTCTCGTTGTCGCCGCCGAGGCCGGCGTGCAGTCTGTCG
>JALYHS010000123.1 GCA_030776385.1 Actinomycetota bacterium | reverse complement strand
CGGCCCCTGAGTTCCTCCGACCCAACAGGATCGTTCCGGGCACGAGGTAGGTGGTCTTCCGAAGCGTGACGAGGCAGCCCCCCGGTGCGAGCCGCTCGACCGTCATCGTGCGAGCGGATCCCCGCGCATCCACGATCCTGATCTTTTCGCCGACTCGTCGGGCGCCCGCCCACTCGGCATCGTCGAGCGGGACGACAGGAAGGGCGGGTGCGTCTATGGCGTCAGAGGGGCCGACTCCCAACCACACCCACGCCGGCTCCTGCACCACCCCGATCGGGTCGCGGATGGGGCGGATCTTGCGGACCGCGGGACCGGGTCGAATCGGACCCGTCCGAAGTTTGGGGCCGCCGAGATCCATCGACACGAGACACGACGTCTGCAGCTGGCTCTCCGCCGCCCGAATGTTGGCGAGAATCGCGTCCCACACCTCCGGCCCGTCGTGGGCGCAGTTGATGCGAGCGATATCCATGCCGCTGGAGAGCATGTCGCGCACCATCTCCTGGTCGGATGAGGCTTCGGTGGGCATCGTCACCATGATGCGAGTGACCCGGCCCGGAGGCAGGGGGCCCAGCAGGCTGACTGCATTGCGGGCGAGCAGCGCGGCGCCGTCCGGGGCGGTAGAGGCAGTGGTGATCGGGTCAACATCTGCAGTTCTGGTGAGCTGGATCAGCATTGCTCGCACGGCGTCGACGCTGACGAGTACATGGGATTCGATGCCGCCGAGTGAGGAGAGGCCCTGCTGGGACAGTCGATCCTGCAGACCGCGGACGTCGTGCTGACGCAACTCGACGTAGTGGATGAGGTTGGCCGCGCTGTACCTGTGATGGGGCCGGACTGCGGCGAGCTGGTCGACGTGGCGACTTTCGGCGTTCAGGATCGCCCGGTAGAGATGGTCGACGTCGTCGAGCAGCCGATCGAGTTCACTCGGCATGTGATGGGGCCTCTCTCGAACAGACTGTCTCGCCGGTCGAGACGCGCCATGCCAGTGAACCGGGACCGCGGCCGGCGTACCGGGCCGAAGGTCCTGCGGCGCTGGCACGTAGGCTGAAGAAATGGGAATCGGCAAACTCGTCCTCCGGCTCGTGGTCGGCTCAATATTCACCGTGCACGGGCTGCAGAAGCTGACGGGCGAGTTCGGCGGCTCCGGGCTCGCGGGCACCGAGAAGATGATGGAAGCCACGCGGATGTATCCGCCGCGACGCAACGCCCTGTTCGTAGCGCTGGGGGAGACGCTCAGCGGCCTGGGCATCATCCTGGGTGTCGCCACCCCGCTCTCGGTCGGCGTCGCGACGGCGACGATGGCGACCGCCATCCGCAAGGTGCACGGCAAGAACGGTTTCATGAACTCCAAGGGCGGCTACGAGTTCAATGTGACGCTGACCGCCGCCGCGGCCGCACTCGCGATCGACGGCCCCGGGCCCATTTCGGTGGATGCCCTGGTCGGCAAATCGCGCTGGGGCCTGTTCTGGGGCACCGTCGCCGTGGTGGGTGGCATCGTGGCCTCCTCGTTCGCGATCGAGGCTGGCGAGGACCACGCGCCGTCGCCGAGCTAGAGGCTGATCTCGACAGGCTCGATCAACGGGGTCACTCGAGTCCCGTTGATCGAGCCGGTCGAGATCGCCGTCACACCACGCGCTTCTGCGCCAGGTCGATCGCGTCGGCTGCCTGCACGAGGGCCAGGTGCGAGAGCGCCTGCGGCGTGTTGCCGACCTGCCGCTGGTCGCCAACGTCGTACTCCTCCGACAGCAGTCCGACGTCGTTGCAGAGGCCGACCAGTCGGTCCATCAGCGAGATCGCGTCGTCGAGTCTGCCCGATCCGGCGTACTGGATGACCATCCAGAACGAGCAGGCGAGGAACGGATGCTCGTCCCCGACGAGCCCGTCGACACCGGTGGATGCCTCGTACCGCATCACCAGGCCGTCGCGCATGAGACCGCGCTCGATTGCGGCGACGGTGCCGAGCATCCGGGGATCGTCTGGGGCCACGAAGCCCATGTGAGTCAGGATCAGCAGCGAGGCATCGACCGCGGTCGCGCCGTAGTACTGCACGAAGGTGTTCAGTTCGGCGTTGAATCCCCGGGTCTCGATCTCGGTGCGGAGCTGCTCACGCAGGGAGCGCCAGTGCTCGACCGGGCCATCGAGCCCGTACTTCTCGGCCGCCCGGATGCCGCAGTCGAACGCGGCCCACATCATCGCCCGGGAGTGGGTGAAGCGATGCAGCGGTCCGCGGATCTCCCAGATTCCGTGGTCGTCCTGATCCATGACCTCCTCGACGTGCTCGAGCAGCGACACCTGCAATGCCCACGAGGAGCGGTCCTCGGCGATCCCGTTGTCGCGGGTGTGCTGCAGGGCGAGCATGACCTCGCCGAAGATGTCCCCCTGGAACTGGGATGCCGCCCCGTTCCCGACGCGCACCGGGGAGGCGCCGCGATAGCCGGGGAGTGACTCGAGCTCCCACTCCACGATCCGTCGTTCGCCGGCGAGGCCGTACATGATCTGCACGTCGGCGGGGTCGCCCGCGATCGCGCGGAGCAGCCATCCGCGCCAGTTGTGGGCTTCGGTGTTGTAGCCGTGTCCGAGCAGTGCCTCGAGAGTCAGCGAGGCGTCGCGCAGCCAGACGTAGCGGTAGTCCCAGTTGCGGGAGCCGCCGAAGGTCTCGGGGAGGCTGGTGGTGGCCGCGGCGATGATTCCGCCGGTGTCCTCGTGGGTCAGAGCCCGCAGCACCATCAGCGAACGCAGCACCTCGCGGGCGTACGGTCCGCTCACCATCGCGCGACTCGCCCACTCGTGCCACCACTTCTCCGTCTCCCGGATGCGCGCGCTCACCCGGATCGGCGGCGGCGGTTCGCGATGGGACGGGTACCAGGTGAGCGTGATGTCGACGGTCTCGCCTTCGGACACCGTGAACGTCGAGCGGTGCACCATGCCATCGGGTTCCAGCTTCGGGCCGCGTACCAGCACCGAATCCGGTCCGGCGACCGCGATGAGCGCGTGGGAGTGCTTCTTGCGGCCGTCGTGCTCCGAAGCCTGCCGCATCCAGGGCACCACGGCGGCGTAGTCGAAGCGGATCCGCATGGCCTGCTCCATCTGGACCGTGCCGCGGATGCCCTGTACCCGTCGCACGACGTCGGCCCGCCGATCCCCGTGCGGCATCAGGTCGATGACCGCGACCTCGCCGTCGTCGGTGACCCAGCGAGTCTCGAGCACGAACGAACCGTCGCGGTAGGAGCGGGAACTCGCCCGGGTGGCACCGACCGGCGAGAGCCGCCAGTGCCCCTGCTCGGCGTCGCCCAGTAGGGCGCCGAAGGTGGAGGCGGAGTCGAAGCGCGGCAGACACAACCAGTCGATGTTGCCATCGATCCCGACCAGGGCGGCCGTGTGGCAGTCGCCGATCAGTGCATAGTCTTCGATGGCGAGAGGCACTGTGCCATCTTCTCAGTCCGCCAGGGGTTCAGCTGGGGGTTCGGGCTGGGAGTTCGCTACGACGGGTCTGTCAGCCGTTCGAGTGCGGGGAGGGCAGCCAGGATGGCGGCGTTATCCCGTGCGTCGAGCGCGTCGAGCAGTTCGGCGATCACCCGGGAACGGGTGGCGCGCGCCTGTTGGACCGCGGCGGTCCCGGCCTCGGCGGCCTCCACGAGCACGGCGCGCCCGTCCTCGGGATCCGGGCGCC
>JALYHS010000122.1 GCA_030776385.1 Actinomycetota bacterium | reverse complement strand
CTGCGGGCATCGCGCGCGGCCTCACCGCCCTGCGCCCCACCCCGCGCCGCGCCGTCAGCGGAGCGGTCGCCCTCTTCGTCGGCGTCCTGTTCGCCGCGGGGATGGCAGGCGGCACCTACGCGTTCCTGAACTCGCAGGCCACCATCCCGGCCGTGACCGTGAAGAGCGGGAACCTCGCGCTCACCGTGCAGTACGGATCGACGACCGCCGGAGCGACCACCGCGATCCCGAACACTGCATGGGCCACCATGCTGCCCGGCGACTTCGTCGGTCAGCAGTTCACGATCGCCAGCACCGGATCGGCCACGTCCAACGTCACCGCCCGACTCTCGGCGCTCACCGCGTGGGACATCCGGATCGCCCCCGGCGCCTGCCCGGTGACGCAGCTGACCACGACCCCGCTGACGACGACCGCGGCGGCCCAGGGACAGCTGGCCCCCGCCAGCAGCACGGTCGTCTGCGTGCAGGCCACCTTGCCGTCCTCGGCAGCCGCCTCCGTCGAGGCCACGACCGCGCCGTTCACGATTCTCATCGACGCGACGCAGGTGCCGACACCGTGAAGCGCTTCCTCCGCCGTCTCGTCCCGAGCCCCCGCACCGTGCGCGGCAAGCTCGGCATCGTCGCGTTCCTGACCACCTTCATCGTCCTGGCGGGCAGCACGGCCGGCTACGCGTACTGGCAATCGAACCTGTCGGTCACGAGCACGGTCGGCGCCGCGAACCTGAGCCTCGCGACAACCAACTTCACCTCGGTCGGCTACACCTTCGGCAACGACACCCTCGTGACGACCGGCAGCGTCACCGCGACCAACAACACGGTCACCACGAGCACCCAGTCCGGCTCCGTCAGCCTTGTCTTCGGCCCGAACGGCGCCTCGACTCTGGCCGGCAAGGTGACCCTGAACCTCTGGTCCACAAGCAGCGCCGCCAACTGCACCGCCGCCGCGACTGTCCCTGGCACCGCGACGACTGTGCTGTGGTCGGCGGGTACAACTGTCACCACCTCTCTCGCGGCGAACGCGAGTGCGAGCTACTGCCTGCGAAGCTCCATCGCCTCGCGCGAGACGGTTGCGACCCCGGGCGGCACGCTCACCTTCTCGCCGAAGATCACCGGCACCATCACGCTCGGCACCTTCACCGGATCCGCGACCGCCACCACGACCCAGTCCACCCAGTACATCTACCCGTCGGTCACGCCGGACACCACGCACTGGAACTGGATCCGCCCGAATTTCACCAACGCCACGTACGACTACTGCCTGGATGTCTCGGGCGCCGCGACCACGTCCGGCACGATCGTGATCTCATACGGCTGCAAGACCGTCGGCGCGTCGAACCAGAACTGGAAGTTCACGGCCAGCGGCAACTCGGGGTACTTCACCATCCAGCCGCGCAACTCGACCGGCCTCCGCGTGGACAACAGCTCCTCGACCGCGTCCGGCGCAGGAATCAGCGTGATCACGGCCGCTGGCGCGCCCGCGACGGCGACCAACCAGCAGTGGCAGCTCCAGCAGGTGTCCGCGGGCGTCTACGAGTTCGTCAACGCGCTCTCCGGCCTCTGCCTCACCTCGCCCAATGGCGCGAGTCAGAACCTGGGGCAGCTGACGCAGACGGCGTGCAACGGCAGCCAGTTGCAGCAGTACCTGATCTCGCAAGCGTTCGAGAACTTCACCTGCGCCGTCGGCGGCAACAACTTCACCTGGTCCTGGACCACGGCCACCACCGGCCCGTACCAGGTCATCGTCAATCACGGCGGCACGGATACCGTGGTCACCACAACGGCAGCCTCCGCGAGCGGCGCCTCTGTCTCATACGCGACCATCGCCGCGTATGGAGTCGGCACATACAACGTGACCTTCGTGGATGCTAACGGCACCACCGTGGGCCTCGGTACGGTGAAGGCCACATCGAACTCCACCAACTCCTGTACAGCGAACGATCTCCAGTGATCGCCGTGACGAACGCGCGCTCCACACGCCGCTGGACGGTCCGTCTCGCGGCCGTGCTTGTCACCATGCTGGCCTCATGTTCGGTCGCCCTATTCGGAGCGCCGACCGCGGCGCACGCGGCAACGTCGGCGACGCAGGTGGTGCAGTTCAGCGCGGACGGTATCCACTGGTCGGACAGCTACACCAACCAGCTCTTCCACGGGGTGGTCCTCGTGCCCGGCGGTTCCGCGACGCGCTACTTCTACGTGCGCAACGCCGCCACCGAGGCGGCCATCCTGCAGGTCACGCTCGCGGACGTGACAACCACCAGCATCCCGCTCGCCGACGCCATGAGCATCTCGAGCTCGACGACCGGCGCCCCCGGCGCGACCGTTCCGGTCTCGCTCGCCCAGCCCTGCTACACGCTCTCACAGGGCCTCCGGCTCGCCTCAGGTGACTCGATCCGCATCGACAACACGGTCTCATTGGGCAACCTGAATGGCACTGCCGGGCAGACGGCGTCGGTCTGGTTCTCCCTCCGCGTCTCGTTCAGCAGCACGGATGCCGCGGCGCCTGTCCCCAACGCGTGCCCGACCGACTACGGAACGGTCGACACCTTCCCGAACCAGGCGACGCCCGGCGTCACCACGCCGGCACGTACCTTCGGCTCGCCGGCCGTCTACCACCGCACCGCCGCGGGGTGGACCCTCGGCACCTCGGTCGGCCGCGGAACCATCACGACCCCGACGACCCCGACGACCACCGTCCAGCCGAGCACTCCGCTCGTGCAGACCCTGGTCTCCAACACGGGCCGTTTCTATCAGGAGTACGACGTCGCCTTCTGGCTGGCGATGTCGGTGCTGGGCGCGGTCATCCTCGTCCTGGTAAGCCGCCGCCGCGCGGAAGAACAGCCGGAAGAACCCGCACTGTCACAAGAGATCGGATCCCGACGATGACCACCATCGCCCCGCGCCCGCAGCGCTCGCAGAACGCGACCTCGGCCGCCCACAAGCCCGTCAAGAAGAAGGGCGTGCTGCACTACATCGGCGTCGGATTGAGCTTCGGGCTGCTGTCGCTCGTCCTGCTGCTCGCCGTCATGGTGGTCGCGCTCCCGATGCTCACCAAGTCGACGCCGTACACGGTGTTGACCAGCTCGATGAACCCGAGCTACCCCGCGGGCACCCTGGTGATCGTGAAGCCGAGCGACCCGCAGCAGATCCGCATCGGCGACGTCATCACCTACCAGATCAAGTCCAACGAGCCCGCCGTGATCACGCACCGCGTGATTCAGATCGTCGAGCCCGCGAAGGTCGGCGACGAGATGAAGTTCATCACCAAGGGTGACGCGAACTCGCTGGCCGATCCCGAGGTCAAGCCGATCCAAGTGCGCGGTGTCGTCTGGTATGCGGTGCCGTTCATCGGCTGGATCAACAACGTGATCAACGGCGGAACGCGCAACGTGCTCGTCCCGATCATCGCGGGCGTGCTGTTCCTGTACGCCGGATTCATGGCCGCATCCACCGTCATCGACCGTCGTCGCAAGGCGGCTGCCGAGGCCGCGCGGGCCGAGCAGGACGCGGTCGACGAGGAACTCCGCGAGCTGGTGGACGCCTCACGAGCCTGATTCGTCGTCGCACGGAATCGACACCCGGGGGCGGGAGGGCCGCCACGGGAGCGTCACCCGATTCTGCCGGGACGTGACACTGTTCTAGGGTTACCACGTGAAGGCCATCAGACGTTTCACCGTCCGCACCGTGCTGCCCGAGGAGCTCTCCGCTCTCGATGAGTTGGCAGCCAACCTCCGCTGGTCGTGGCACCAGCCGACGCTGGAACTGTTCCGCGACATCGCGCCTCAGACCTGGGATGAGCAGGGCAAGGACCCGATCGGCCTCCTCGGGGAGATCGCTCCGGCACGACTCGCCGAGCTCGCCGCAGATGAGGGCTTCGTCGGACGTGCCAATGCCCTGCGCGACGAGCTGCGGTCCTATCTGAGCGAGCCGCGCTGGTACCAGGGGATCGAGGGCGAGACGCCGGGGACGATCGCGTACTTCTCGCCCGAGTTCGGCATCGCGGCGGCCCTACCGCAATACTCCGGTGGCCTCGGAATCCTGGCGGGGGACCACCTGAAGAGCGCTTCCGACCTCGGTGTCCCGATCGTCGGTGTCGGCCTGTTCTACCGTGCCGGCTACTTCCGTCAGTCAATCTCGCGCGATGGCTGGCAGGAGGAGAGTTATCCGGTCCTCGACCCCGACGGTCTCCCGATGGCGGTGGTCCGCAACCCGGACGGCTCCGCCGCCCAGGTCATGCTCGCGCTGCCGGAGGGTCGAACCCTGCACGCCAGGATCTGGCGCCTCGCGGTCGGTCGGGTCACCCTGCTCCTGCTCGACACCGATGTGCAGGAGAACGTCGAGGAGCTCCGCGGCGTCACCGACAGGCTCTACGGCGGCGGCGGCGAACACCGGCTGCTGCAGGAGCTGCTGCTCGGAATCGGAGGCGCACGAGCCGTCAAGACCTACACGGCCCTCGTCGGCATCCCGGCGCCGCAGGTCTTCCATACCAACGAGGGGCACGCGGGCTTCCTGGGTCTGGAGCGCGTCAGCGACCTCATCGGCAACGGGCTGTCGTTCTCGGAGGCCCTCACCGCCGTGCGGGCCGGCACCGTCTTTACGACCCACACGCCGGTCCCCGCCGGGATCGATCGTTTCGAGTCCTCGCTGATCGAGCGGTACTTCTCGACCGATCTGCTGCCCGGTGTGGATGTCGCGGACGTGCTCGCGCTCGGCGCCGAAGACTACGAGGGGGGAACCCCCGACACATTCAACATGGCGGTCATGGGCCTGCGCCTTGCCCAACGAGCCAACGGCGTGTCCCAGCTCCACGGCGATGTCAGTCGCGGCATGTTCGGGGCGCTCTGGCCAGGATTCGACCGGAACGACGTGCCGATCACCTCGATCACGAACGGAGTCCACGCCCCGACCTGGACCGACCCGCAGGTGTCCGCGCTCGCCGAGTCGCTGCTCGGCACCTCGGACACCACCGTCGCGAACTGGCGGTCCGACGCCCTGAGCGATGGCGAGTTGTGGGCTCTCCGCGGCCGATTGCGCACGCAGCTCGTGGCCGACGCGCGCCGCCGCACCTCCGCAGCCTGGTCGGAGGAGAACCCCGGCGTAGGAGATCCGGCCTGGTTCCGCACGTTGCTCGACCCGAACGTGCTGACCATCGGGTTCGCGCGCCGCGTTCCGACATACAAGCGTCTGACGCTGATGCTCCACGACCCGGAGCGCCTCCGCGCGCTGCTGACGCATCCGACCCGGCCGATCCAGATCGTGATTGCCGGCAAGTCGCACCCGGCCGACGACGAGGGCAAACGCCTCATCCAGAAGCTGGTCGAGTTCTCACAGGGGATCGACGTGCGAGAGCGCATCCACTTTCTGCCGAACTACGACATCGGGATGGCCCAACTGCTCTACCCGGGCACCGACATCTGGCTGAACAACCCGCTGCGTCCGCTGGAGGCGTGCGGGACATCCGGAATGAAAGCCGCGTTGAACGGCTCGCTCAACCTGTCGATCCTCGACGGCTGGTGGAACGAGTACTACGACGAGGAGGACGGATGGGCGATCCCCTCGGCCGACAGCGCCGGTGACGGGGCGGAGCGCGACGCGCTCGAGGCCGCATCCATGTACGACCTCATCGAGCACCTGATCGCGCCGCGCTTCTACGATCGGGGCGAGGACGGGGTGCCGACCCGCTGGGTCGCGAACATCCGGCACACGCTGGCCACCCTGTCGCCCGAGCTCTCGGCTGGGCGCATGGTGCGCGAGTACGTCGAGCGCCTCTACCTGCCGGCCGCGGCCGCCGATCGTTCGATCAGCGCCAAGCGATACCAGCCGGCTCGCGAACTCGCGGCGTGGAAGTCCCGCGTCACCGCGGCCTGGCCGAGCGTGCACGTCACGCACGTGGAGTCCGGGGGAGTGGATGCCTCGCCGCAGGTCGGTGAGCAGCTGCAGGTGCGTGCGGTCGTCCAACTCGGCACGCTCAGCCCCGACGACGTCTCGGTCGAGCTGGTGCACGGGCGTGCCCGCGACGGCGACGAACTGGTCGACACGCACGCGGTCGATCTCATGCTCGACAGCATGGATGCCGCCACTCCCGGTCTCGCGAACTACGCGGGTTCCGTGCCGTTGGCCCGCTCAGGCAGCTTCGGCTACACGGTGCGCGTCGTTCCCCGGAACCGCCTGCTCGCCTCGCCCGCGGAGCTGGGACTGATCGCCATCGCGCAGTGATCGGTGCTCCGGAATACCCGCATCCCCCGCATCGTTGACGTATCAACGAAGTGGGAGCGGATAGAACGAGGGCCTTGATATGACGAAGATCGCGATCCTGGGAGCTGGCAAGGTCGGCACCTCGCTCGCGCGCGCCGCGATCGCGGGCGGGTACGAGGTGGACATCGCCTCCTCGGGGACGGCTGACCGCATCCAGCTGATCGTCGACGTCCTCTCTCCGGGAGCCCACGCGGTCACCGCCGCCGAGGCCGTGAGAGGTGCCGAGCTCGTCGTGCTCGCCCTGCCGCTGCACAAGTTCGAGCACCTCGATACGGCACTCCTGGACGGCCACCTCGTGCTCGACATCATGAACTACTGGACCCCGATCGACGGCGAGATCAGCGAGTTCGACGATGCACCCGAAGGCACCAGCGTTCTCGTGCAGCGAGCCCTTCCCCACTCCCGGGTCGTCAAGACGCTCAACCACATCGGCTACCACGAGCTCGACGAGGAGCCCCGCCCGCTCGGTGCCCCCGATCGCAAGGCGCTCGGCGCGGTCGGCGACGATCCGGATGCCGTGGCCGAGGTGCTCGCGTTCCTCGAAGGGCTCGGCTTCGACGCGATCGACGGCGGTCCGCTACGACATGGTGTGGCCCTCCAGCCCGGCTCCCCGTTGTTCGGCGCACCGTACACGGCGGAGCGCTTCCGTGAGCTGCTCGCCGTGGAACTGGATCGCGCGCAGATCGCAGCCTGAGCGGACCCGCAGTCGCCGAGAAGCGGCACTGACTCAGGCCGTATTCTCCGCGTTCGCGGCGTTCGCTGCGATCGCCGCGATGACCGCGCCGGTCACGCGGGCCAGATCGGCGGGGGCGAGCTCGATGTCGAAGCCACGGCGGCCGCCGCTGACGAAGACGGTGTCCCAGAACGGGACTGTCTCATCCAGAACGGTGGGGTGCCGAGACTTCTGTCCGATCGGGCTGATACCGCCGACGACGTAGCCGGTTCGACGTTCGGCGAGCGCCGGATCCGCCATCACCGCCCTCTTGCCGCCGACGGCACCGGCCAGGGCCTTCAGATCGAGCTTGCCGGTGACAGGGACGACGCCGACGACGAGTCGTCCGTCGACGACGGCGAGAAGGGTCTTGAACACGCGGCCCGGCTCAACGCCGAGCGCCTCCACGGCCTCCAGCCCGAAGCTGGTCGCACTCGGATCGTGGGTGTACGGA
>JALYHS010000121.1 GCA_030776385.1 Actinomycetota bacterium | reverse complement strand
CGCCCGGCTCGCCGCCCAGCGCGTCGACGGAGACCGCCTCGCCCGCGAGGGAGCGCTCGATCGCCTCGCGCTCGGCGAAGCTGGAACGGATGAGCGGCAGGCCGCGCGCGACCGCTTTCTCGATCCGATCGGCGAGCTGCGTGTCTGCGATCCGGTAGTCGAGAATGTCCGAGTCGTGGGCGTACACGCCCACCGGCAGGGCCAGCGACTGGAAGAAGCCGAACAGCGGACGCAGCTGGTGCTCGATGATCAGGGCGTGGCGCTCGCTGCCGCCTGTGGCGGCGAGCAGGACCGGGGTGTCGACGAGGGCGTACTGGTCCACGAAGTCGAAGAGGTGTTTGAACAGTCCGGTGAACGAGGCGCGGTAGACCGGGGTGGCGACGATGAGAAGATCGGCATTCTCGATCCTTTGCAGTTCCTCCTCGGCGATCCGGGGGAGGGCTTTGCGGCTCAGGGCGCCGGCGAGGTGCGGCCCCAGCGAGTTGAGGGTGATGACGTGCGCGTCGATCTCGAGGGTGGGCTCGGCGGTCGCCGCGATCGCGCGGGCGAAGGCGGCCACGATCTCCTCGACGAGCGCCGTGGTGCGCGATGGCGCGGTGAGGCTGCCGGAGACGGCGACGACGCGCAGGGATCGAGACGGTGTGCTCATGGTGCGAGGGTAGGCACACGGCGTCGGAGCGGCATCCTGCGTGACGAACTGTGAAGTAATAGTGCTTAGCATTTCGATGTGCGTGGCGCCGCGCATGGCACCCTGAAGGCCACCATGACCAGCCTTCCTCTCGAGCAACGCGTCGACCACCAGCTCGGGCGCCGCCGCGGCTTCGCGACCCAGCAGCTCCATGGCGATGCCCTCGCGACAGGGGATGAGGCGCCCAGGATCACGCCGCGCCAGACGCCCATCTACCTGACCGCCGGATTCGTGCTCGACGATTTCGATCAGGCCGAGCAGCTGTTCAGCTCGGGCGAGGGCTACTCGTACACCCGCGTCGCGAACCCGACGAACGAGGCCGTTGAGCGTCGGGTGGCCGCGCTCGAGGGCGGCGCCGAGGCGCTTCTGGTCGGCAGCGGTCAAGCCGCCGTCGTGCTCGCCCTGCTGGGGCTGGTGCAGGCGGGCGAGCACATCGTCTCCGCGTCGAGTATCTACGAGGGCACTCGCGGCCTCCTCCTCGACAATCTGCCGCGCTTCGGCATCGAGACGGCTTTCGTGGATGACGCGAACGATCCGGCGGCGTGGGAGCGCGCCATCCGCCCCACCACGCGGGCTCTGTTCGCGGAGTCCATCCCGAATCCGAAGAACGAGATCCTGGACATCGCGGCCATCGCGGAGGTGGCGCATGCGCACGGGATCCCGCTGATCGTCGACAGCACGCTTGCGACCCCTTACCTGGTGCGCCCGATCGAGCACGGGGCCGACATCGTCGTGCACTCGGCGAGCAAGTTCTTCGCCGGCCACGGCGCGGTGCTCGGCGGCGTGATCGTCGACAACGGACGATTCGACGTGGAGCGCAGCGGTCACCTGTTCCCGCAGCTCACCGACCACGGGCGTCTCGGCGGCCCCAGCTTCGCCGAGCGGGCCGGTGGACGCGCGCGCATCGCGTACCTGCGCGAGGTGATGGCCCTGCGCTTCGGGCCGACGGCATCCCCGCTGAATGCCTTTCTCATCCAGCAGGGTCTCGAGACGTTGTCGCTGCGTGTTGAGCGCCAGTCGGCGAACGCGCTCGGCGTCGCGCGGTGGCTCGAGCAGCAGCCGGAGGTGCATTCGGTCGACTACTCGGGTCTCGCGTCGAGCCCGTTCCATTTGCTCGCCGAGCGGTACCTCCCCGACGGGCAGGGCTCGGTCTTCTCCTTCACCCTGCGCGGCGGTGTCGACGCCGCGCGCACGTTCATCAACGCGCTCGATGTCTTCACCCACATGACGCACCTCGGCGACGTGCGCTCGCTCGTGCTGCATCTCGCGAGCACGAGCCACAACCTGCGCACCGATGAGGAACTCAGCCAGGCCGGCATCTGGCCGGGCACGCTGCGTGTCTCGATCGGCATCGAGGACCTGGATGACCTGCTCGCCGATCTCGCTCGCGGGCTGGCCGCGATCCGAGCCTCGGCGTGAGCAAGCTGCAGCACTTCGGCTGGTTTCTCGCCCGCGGGTTCGGACCGCACGGCTGGGGTCACCCGTACCTGGACTGGAACTACCGGTGGACGGCGCCGGATCTCTACCAGCAGTCGGCGCGCGAGCTGGAACAGGCCGGCTTCGACCTGCTGATCATCGAGGACGCCCCCTCGCTCGGCAACGCCTCGACCATCGACCTGCGCATCCGGCAGGCCTTCGGCGGCCCGAAACACGATCCGCTTCTGCTCGCGCC
>JALYHS010000120.1 GCA_030776385.1 Actinomycetota bacterium | reverse complement strand
ATCTGGAAGTTCAGGCCACCCATGAGCGCAGTCATCCAGGTGCCGCCGGTGACGTTGCGACCGGTGAGCACCTGCTTACTGAGGAAGTCGACCTTGGATCCCTCGGGCAGGATCGTCATGCCGATGTGGTTGGGCGCGAACGAGGCGCCCATGTAGACGCCGAAGACCGCGAGCTGCACTCCGAGGAAGGCGAAGGCCATGCCGAGCGGAAGCACCCAGAACACGGCGCCGACGACGATCGCCATGCGGGCGAGGATCAGCGCAATCTCGAGCGGACGGTTGTCGACCTTGCCGCGGCCGAAGATGTGGCCAAACGACTTGACGTGGAGGTTGATGCCTTCGAACAGGAGGAAGGGGAAGAACAGCGCTGCCTGGTGGCGGGTAATCAGAGCGCGAAGACCCGTCGCGGTGGCCGCATCCTCTTCGAGGAATGACACGACGTCGACATCGATGTCGGGATCCTTGCCGACCGTGTTCGGGTTCGCGTGGTGACGCGAGTGCTTGTTCATCCACCACGAGTAGCTCATGCCGACAACACCCGACGCCAGAACACGACCCGCGCGGTCGTTGGCCTTGCCCGAGGCGAAGACCTGACGATGGGATGCCTCGTGACCGAGGAATGCGAACTGCGTGAAGATGATCCCGAGCGCGCCCGCGATGAGCAGCTGGAACCAGGAGTGGCCGAGCAGCACGAATCCGGTGACCGCTCCGCCGAGCGCCACGACGAGCGTCGCGAAAACGGAGTAGTAGAACACTCGGCTGCGCTCGAGCAACCCCGCGCCGCGTACGGCGCCGAGGAGAGCGGAATACGAGCTGATCGGCGTCGGTGCGCCCGCGACCCGGGGCGTCGTCGTGCGGACGGCACCGAGTGAGGAGGTGAGAGACATCTGGCCTCGAGAAGGTCGGGATTCGACTTCTCAGCCGGAGGAGCGAGCAGATGCTCTAGATAGTTGACAGTAACGTGCGCACCTGAGCAACATCCCCCAACCTGCCGATAGAAGAGACCCCAATCTGGGTGTCCCTTGTATTTCGGTTCGGTGAAATCTTCCTGTTGCATCCTCAGAATGTCGGCTATGTGCAGTACCGTTGCCAGTTAGTTGTTGTGTTACGCAGGTAAATGACACGAATCCCGCCGCCGGCGGAGTTCGTGCCATGCATGAGCGGATCAAATACACCGCGACGATCCGCTCCGAACGACGGAGCCGAGCAGTAGAGAAAGCAGTACAAGAATGCCCACTGGAACCGTGAAGTGGTTCAACGCCGAAAAGGGTTTCGGCTTCATCACCCCCGACGACGGATCCCAGGATCTGTTCGCCCACTACTCCGCCATCGAGGCCTCGGGTTACCGCAGCCTCGAAGAGGGACAGCGGGTTGAGTTCGAGGTCACCCAGGGCCAGAAGGGCCCGCAGGCGGCTGCAATCAAGCCCGTCTGAAACCTTTCGCACTAAAAGCGGAGCGTCACCCGGATCGGGTGGCGCTCTACTTTTGTGCTGAGGCGCCGTCCGGTTCGTCGGGCGGCGCCTTTCTGTTGGTGAGACCGGTTTCCCGAGCCGATCGGGAGTCGTCGCATCGAGAGGTCGAAAACCGCCATTCCGCCGCGGCCGGACAGCGAATAGTGACCTCTCGACGACTCTTGCAGTGGCCACGAACGCAAACGGGCCGGCCGATACGCCGGGTTCTGTCCGGACGACGCGTTGCCGCGGCATCCGTGACGGCCATCTCTCTCGGGACTACGTTGCCGCAGCCCTCTAGCGGTCTACCCGGGAACTCGGCGAGCAGCCTCGAGCGTTCCCTGTCTGACCTTGCTCCGGACGAGGTTTACCCAGCGAGCCCGATCACTCGGGCCCCTGGTGGTCTCTTACACCACCGTTTCACCCTTACCGCCAGTCCGAGGACTGGAGGCGGTCTACTCTCTGTTGCACTTTCTCGCGGATTGCTCCGGGTGGGTGTTACCCACCGTCCTGCTCTGTGGAGCCCGGACGTTCCTCGGCACCCCTCCGAAGAAGGATGACGCGACCGTCTGGCCGGCCCATTTGCGTGGTCCAGGCTAGCGGGTCTCGACAGGCTCGACCAGCGGTTCGCGGGTCTCGCCAGGCTCGACCAGCAGGTCGCGGGTCTCGACAGGCTCGACCAGCAGGTCAGCGGCTGAACGAGGCCTTCTTATCCATGGACTCGTTGGCGAGTTTGTCTGCGCGGGAGTTCTGCTCGCGCGGGATCCACTCGAACGACACCGGAGTTCCGGCGAGGATTCGGCGGGCCTCCGCCGCGAGATCCGCCAAGGCGGCGTTCTTGATCTTCCAGCGCCCGCTCATCTGCTCCACAACAAGTTTGGAGTCCAAGCGCACATGCAGCACGGCATCCGGATCGATCTCGATGGCGCGCTTCACGCCGGCCATCATGCCGTTGTACTCGGCCACGTTATTCGTCGTGAGCCCGACGTAGACGCCGATCTCCGCGAGCACTTCGCCGGTGACCGGGTCGAGCACCACGCTCCCGCCCGCCGCGACACCGGGGTTACCCCGCGAACCACCGTCGGCTTCAACGACCAGTTCCCGCGGCTCTCCCTCAGCCGGTGGGTTGGCGTGGAACGCGACCGCCACTACAGGCCCGACTCGTTCGTGCGCACCAGGATCGCGCTGGAATCCGGGCAGAGCAGCACATCGTCGGGAGCGGCGGCACGCACCGTGACCATGTCGGAGGAGTTGAGGGTGACACCGCTGGCGCTGGAAACCCCTCCGCGCAGCAACGAGGCGCCCACGCCGTAGCGGGCGCGCTGCTTCTCGTAGAGGGCGAGCAGGTCACCGGGGATGCGGCCGGCGATCTCGTTGCGGCTTGCCGTCGCGCGCTGGCGCTCGATGTCGAGTTCGGCGATCGCCTCATCCCGCGATGCTGCGGCTTGGGCGATGCGGGCATCGAGGGACTCGAGCTCTGCACGGCTTCCGGCGAGCGAGCTCGCCCGCTCGTCGACGGTCTCCATCACGGCCAGCTCGATATCCTCGAGATCGTTCTGCCGCTTCGCGAGGGCAGCGAGCTCCTGCTCGAGGGCAGCGACATCCTTCTGAGACGATGTGGCTTGCAAACGCTGCTTGTCGCGAGTGACACGGGCCTCGACGACCGCGACATCCGCCTCGGTGCGCTTCAGTTCGAGCTGAGCGTCCTCCCACGCCCCGCTCTGCACACCGACGGTGCCACGCAGGGCGTCGCGCTCGGTGGTGAGATCCGCGATCGTGATCAGTTCGGGGAGGGTGCTCGCGCGGTGACCGAGCTGGTTCAGCTTGGTGTCGAGCGCCTGCAGTTCGAGCAGCAGAGCCTGGGATTCGGGGGCGGCCTTCAGGGCCATGCGGTCTCCGTTCGGTGGTTCACGATGTCGAGTTGTGGGGATGTCTCGCGTCAGACGATTGCGAAATCCCAGGGATCGGTGCGCAGCTCGCTGACCGTCACGGTCACACCCGGAAGGGCGGCGCGCAACTGCTCGGCCGCGACATCCAGCCAGAGCCATTCACTGGCCCAGTGCGACACGTCGATCAGCGACGGACCTCGCCCCAGCCGCGCGCGCTCGCGAGCTTCGGAGGCCGGGTGGTGACGGAGGTCACTTGTCACGTAGACGTCGGCGGCGACAACCTCCGGATGCGCGAGCAAGGAATCGCCGGCACCGGCGCAGAGAGCGACGGTCGTCACCTCGCTGCCGTACTCCCCCGCCACCCGAATGCCCTGAGCCGTTGCGGGCAGGATGTCGGC
>JALYHS010000119.1 GCA_030776385.1 Actinomycetota bacterium | reverse complement strand
GGCCCACCCTGCCCGCCGCCGAAGCCGCCGCGCGCGCCGCCACCGAAACCGCCGAATCCGCCGCCTGCAACGGCCGGTCCCGCCGTGACGATCGAGCCCGAGTGCGCCGTCGTGACCGTCTCGATCGTGTATGCAGCCGGGGCCAGGAGAACAGCCGTCAGGGCGACGGATGCCGTGGCCACCGTCAGGAGCTTGGCTCGCGGCGGGAGCAGCAGCAGCGCGGCCGCGACGACCGCGAGCACCACCACGATCACCTTGAGGGCTGGCAGCCAGGTGGATGCCTCGTTGAGCAGAGCCCAGGCCCAGAAGGCGGTGACCAGAACGAGCAACGCCATCACGATCCGGGCGGGGACGGCGGCGCGACGAGTCCACAGCTGGGAGGCGCCGATCGCGACCACGCCGGCGATCGCAGGGGCCAGAGCGACGGTGTAGTAGGCGTGGAAGATGCCGGCCATGAAGCTGAATGCGAGGGCGCTCACGATCATCCAGACCGCGAACAGTGTCAACGTCGCCCTCCGCACCGAGGTGCGAGGAGCCCGTCGCAGGATCAGATAACCCGAGATCACGAGCACCAGGGCCGCGGGAAGCAGCCAGGTGATCTGGCCGCCGATCTCGTTCTCGAAGAGCCGCAGGATCCCGGTGGCCCCCCACTGGCCGGTCGTCGTCGCGGTTCCGCCGCCGCCGGTCACACTGCCGGTCTCCGCGCCGGTCAGACGACCGAATCCGTTGTATCCGAAGGTGAGTTCCAGGAAGGAGTTGGTCTGCGATCCCCCGATGAACGGCCGCATCGAGGCCGGAACCAGTTCGACGATCGCGACCCACCAGCCCGCAGACACGATGATCGCGCCGAGGCCCGCGAGCAGATGCAGGATGCGCTTCCCGAAGCGGTGCGGGGACGCCCAGGCATACACGGCCACGAGCGACGGCAGGATCAGGAACACCTGCAGCTGCTTCGTCAGGAAGCCGAAGCCGACCATCACGCCGGCCCAGAGGATCCAGCGGATGCGCCCATCCTCCACTCCGCGCAGCGTGAAGTATGTGGCCAGGCTGAGGAGCAGCACGAGCAGCGCGTCCGGGTTGTTGAAGCGGAACATCAGTGCGGCCACCGGCGTCAGGGCCAGGACAGCTCCCCCGAACAGCGCGGTCCCGGCCGAAAAGCGACGGCGCAGGGTCGCGTATAGAACGGCGACCGTCGCCACGCCCATCAGCGCCTCGGGAAGCAGGATGCTGAACGAGCTGAGTCCGAAGATCTTGATCGAGAGCGCCATGAACCACAGGCTCATCGGGGGCTTGTCGACGGTGATCGAGTTGGCGGCATCGGAGGAGCCGTAGAAGAACGCCTCCCAGTTCACCGAGCCGGCCTGCGCTGCCGCGGAGTAGAAGGAGTTGGCCCAGCCGCTGGAGGAGAGATCCCAGAGGTAGAGGAATGCGGTGACCGCGAGCAGGCCGAGAACGGCCGGTCGCTCCCAGACGGCCGAGTCGGCTCGGCCGCGGACGATCCACTTCAGCGCTCCGCCGATCGAGCGCCCGTTGATCGAGCGTCCGTTGATCGAGCCCTCGTTGATCGAGCCTGTCGAGATCCGACGTCGACGCGAGGATGTCTCGACAGGTTCGACCAGCGGATCCGGTCGGTCAAGGGTGGTGGTCATCAGGCGCTCGCCTTCTGTGTCGTGTCGAGATCGGTAACGAGGAGTTCGCGCGTCATGATCTCGCGGCGGCGGGGGTGCTGACCCGGGAAGGGGATCGGCTCCGCCGCAGTATCCGCAGCCCGATCGACGGGCTGGCGTTGCTGCCGGAAGACCCAGAGCCGCAGGAGCAGGAAGCGCACGACCGTCGCCAGCAGGTTCGCCGCCGTGAGCACGGCGAGTGACGCGAGGGCCGAAGCATCCGGTCTGGATGCATGCAGCAGCGCAAGCGAACCCGCGGTGATGCCCCAGGCGACCCCGAACACGATCAGTCCCTGGAATTGGTGGCGTACCACCCCACGGCGACCCCGCACTCCGAAGGTGAAGCGGCGGTTCGCGGTGGTGTTGGCGATCGCGGTGAGCAGCAGAGCGAGGAAGTTCGCGAGCTGACCCGGCATGACCAGTTGCAGGAGCAGGTACAGCAGCGCGTACGCCGCCGTCGAGGCGACCCCGACTGCGCCGAAGCGCACGACCTGACCGAAGAAGCTGGGGCGGCGAGGCGTTTCGAGCGGATGCCGCCCCAACTCGGAATAGATGCGCTCCAGCGGGATGCGGCCGGTCGCGATCGAATGCCCGACCCGCACCATGCCCTTCAGGTCCTCGACGGCGGTGCCGGTGATATCCACCGAGCTGTTGGAGTCGTCGACCCAGTCGACCGGCACCTCGTGGATGCGCATTCCCGCCCGCTCGGCGATCACCAGCAACTCGGTGTCGAAGAACCAGTTGGTGTCCTGCACGTACGGGAGAACCTGCTCCGCCGCCTCGTGACGCATGGCCTTGAAGCCGCACTGCGCGTCACTGAAGCTCACCCCGAGGTAGCGGCGGAGCAGGAAGTTGTAGCTGCGCGAGATGAACTCCCGCTTCGGCCCACGCACCACGCGCGAGTTGGGCGACAGGCGGGTGCCGATGGCGACATCGGAATGGCCGGACAGCAGGGGCGCGACCAGCGGCGGTAGCGCGCGGAGGTCGGTGGAGAGGTCCTCGTCGAGGTACGCGACCACCTCGGCCTCGCTCTCGAGCCAGGTCTGCTTGAGCGCCCGGCCCCTCCCCTTCTGCGAGAGGTGGATGGCCTGCACGTTCGACAGCTCGAGCGACAGCTTGTCGCTGATGACGCCGGTCGCATCGGTCGACGCGTTGTCGGCGATCGTGATCAGCCACGTCTCGTCGAACATGTCCGTCATCGCGTCATGCAGGGTCCGGATGCTGCGTTCCAGGGTGGTCTGCTCGTTGAAGACGGGCACCACGATCTCGAGGCGGAGACGGTCGGTCGATTCGGTCATGAGCCGATGTTCGACGGGCGCGCTATGTCGGGCGCTGGTGCACCCTATGAGACGCCTATGCAGTCGTGCTGATCGAGTAGCGGCGCCGCCGTGTATCGAGACCCCGGATGCTCATCCAGGTTTCGACACGCGACTTTCGGTCGCTACTCAACCAGCGAAAGAGCCTGCAGCACGTCGGCGAGCAGATCGTCGACGCCCTCGATGCCGACCGACAGCCGCACGATGCTGTCCGGCACCTCGAGCGAGGTGCCCTTGACCGAGGCGTGTGTCATCTCCGAGGGGTAGCACATCAGCGACTCCACACCGCCCAGCGACTCCGCGAGCTGGAACAGCTTCGTCGACTCGGCGAAGGTGCGGGCTGCAGCGCCGTCAGCGAGCTTCAGCGAGATCATGCCGCCGAACTTCTTCATCTGGGAGGCCGCGAGCGCGTGGCCCGGGTGGTCTGGCAGTCCGGGGTAGTACACGGTCGAGATCTTCGGATGCCCCACCAGCGCCTCGGCGATGGTCTGGGCGTTCGACGAGTGGCGCTCCATGCGCACGGCAAGGGTCTTGATCCCGCGGATGGTGAGCCAGGCATCCATCGGGCTGGAGACCGCGCCGACCCCGAACTGCAGGAAGGCGACCTGGTCGGCCAGGCTCTCGCCACCGACGAGTGTCGAATCGCGGAGCACGACCGCGCCGCCGAGCACATCGCTGTGACCGCCCAGGTACTTGGTGGTCGAGTGCGTGACCACGTCGGCGCCGAGCGAGAGCGGCTGCTGCAGGTACGGCGAGGCGAAGGTGTTGTCGACGACGACGATCGCGCCGGCCGCGTGCGCGACCTCGGCGATGGCCGCGACATCCGTGATCTTCATCAGCGGGTTGCTGGGGGTCTCGAGCCATACGACCCGGGTGTTGGGCCGGATGGCGGCCTTCACCGCGTCGACGTTCTCCATCTCGACCGTCGACAATCCGATGCCCCATGGCACGAACACGCGGTTGACGAGCCGGTGCGTGCCGCCGTAGACGTCGTTGCCCATGAGCACGTGATCGCCCGGCTTCAGGATGGCGCGCAGGAGTGTGTCCTCGCCGGCGAGACCGGACGCGAAGCTGAACGCCCGGTCGCCACCCTCGAGCGCGGCGAGCAGGGTCTGCAGTGCATCCCGGGTCGGGTTGCCGCCGCGGGCGTACTCATAGCCGTTGCGGAATCCGCCGATCCCGTCCTGCACGAACGTGGTCGTGAAGTAGATGGGCGGGATGACCGCGCCGGTGGTGGGGTCGAACTCCTGACCGGCGTGGATGGCGGTTGTCGAGAAATCAGTCGAGAAATCGGGCGTGGAGAAGTCGGGCATGTTCGCTTTCTGGTGCGGGTGGAGCTAGCTGTTGAGAAAGGTGAGCAGGTCGTGCCGGGTCAGCACCGCGGCCGGTTTGCCGTCGGCGGTGACCATCAGCGCGTCGGCGTCGCGCAGCTGCTCGCGCGCCGACTCGAC
>JALYHS010000118.1 GCA_030776385.1 Actinomycetota bacterium | reverse complement strand
GGTTCGGCCTGTTCGCCGGGTCACTCGTGCTCATGGTCGGCGGCTGGTTCGCGTTCCGACCCGTGATCCTCGCACAGGCGGCGGGGCTGACGGGCAACGTGCGGCGCTGAGGTGCTGCGGCACTGCGGTGCTGCGGCGCCGAGGCGCTCGTCCTGCTCTAGAAGGGCGGCGGATCGCTGACGTGAATCGCGCCGGTGGGGCTGGTCCAGGTCGACGCACCGCCGGGGTCTCGACGGACGTCCCAGCGGCTCTCGTGTTTCAGGCGGTGGTGGTGGCGGCACAGGTGCGCGAGGTTCGCGGCGCCCGTCTTGCCGCCGTGCTCCCACGCCGTAGTGTGGTCGAGATCGCAGTGGCGGGCGGAGCGTCCGCAGCCGGGGAAGGTGCAGCGCTCGTCACGGATCTCGGTCCACCGCTTCAGATCCGCCGGCACCTGGTAGCTGGTCCGATCGATATCGAGCACCGTGCCCGTGATCGGGTGGGTCAGAATCCGCTGAAACGACGGCGCGTGACCCGCGAGCCGGCGGGCCGTGTCAGCATCGATCGGCCCGTACCCCTCGAGCGTGCCAGGCAGTTCGGCGACGCCCAATAGAGTCAGTACCGGCACGGTGACCGCGACCGAAACCGTGACAGCCGGCACCGCCCCCATCGCCGTGCCGGTGCGGGTGAGCAGGTCGCCAGCGATATCGGCACGCAGTTGAGCGAGAGTTCGGGTCTCGTCGTCGCAGGCGGCCAGGGATGCGGCCGCAGCATCCAGGCGACTCATCGCCTGCCGGCCGATCTCGGCAGGCAGATGCGCGGTCAGCCAACACATGCCGTCCCGGTCGGCTTCGAACCACACCCGGCGCTCCTCTCGCGCGAGCCGGTGACGCGCGCCCAGAGTCTGCGGGTCGAGCTGTTCACGGACGCGCCGGGCGCGCTCCCGAAACCTCGGTGTCGGCAACTCGCGCGCCGCCGCCAACAACTCGTCATCAAACGCGGTGCACACCGCCCCGTGCGGCAGATCCGCCACCAACTCCGCCGCCACGGTCGCGTTTCCGACCGAGACGTCGCCCTCCCGGAACGCGGACCAGATCGACGGCGTCCGCTCGCGCAGCATTTCCGCTCGGAGCCCTTGTATGCGGACCGTGTTCTCCGACATCCGCAACCGCACGGCCAGATCAGCCGCCGCCGCGCGTTCCGCGAACTCGACCCGATCAGTGGCGACACGGTGCACCGCAGCACCGAGATACAACTCGGGGCACTCTCGCGCCTCACGCAGCGTCGCTTCGATCGCCGCGTACTGCGCCGCCGACGCAATGTTCACGGCCCGCGAAGCGACCTCGGCCCGCGCCAGAGCGAACTCCAGACGCACATCTGCATCCGCCTCATCGAGCGCCCTGACCAGGACTTTTTCCATGAAGACAGTCCAGCAGAGGCCACCGACATTCGGTCAGCGGCTGGCTCGGTGCGAGCCCGACTCGGCCCCAGAGGCGCAGCCTGATTAAACTGTCAACGATCCGTCGCTCAACGCAAGATCGGCTGGCCGCGCGCACGATGTTCCACTGGAAAGGGACCGACGCCTGACCACGTTCCTCAGGCGCCTCATAGGACCGACCAAGAGCCGGCATAGTCGCTCCCCGCATCCTCATTCCATGACCACGACCTTGCAGGCACCCCTCGTCGCAGCGCCCGAGGAGACGTCGACCACCGCCGACCCGACGGCCACCGTCCGCCGACCCGCACTCGCCCGTCTCTTCCTCGGTGACCGCGCCGACCCGGGCTGGGGCCGCCCCGCGCTCTGGGGGCTGCTCGTCGTCACCGGCATCCTCTACATGTGGAACCTCGCGGAGAGCGGCTGGGCCAACAGCTTCTACGCGGCGGCCGTGCAGGCCGGGTCGCAGAGCTGGAAGGCCCTGTTCTTCGGCTCGCTCGACTCCTCCAACTTCATCACCGTCGACAAGCCACCGGCGAGCTTGTGGATCATGGGCATCTCGGCCCGAATCTTCGGCTTCTCGAGCTGGAGCCTGCTCGTTCCCCAGGCGCTCGAGGGCGTCGCCGCCGTCGCGCTGCTGTATGGCACAGTGCGCCGCGCGCTCGTTACATTCGGGCCGAAAGCCGCGGCCCTCGGCGGCCTGCTCGCCGGGCTCGTGCTGGCGTTCACGCCCGCCGCGGCCCTGATGTTCCGCTTCGACAACCCGGATGCGCTGCTCGTACTCCTGATGACAGCCGGCGCCTACTGCGTGATCCGCGCCCTACCGAAAGCGAGCTGGAAGTGGCTCGCCCTCGCCGGTGTCGCGCTCGGCTTCGCATTCCTGACCAAGATGCTGCAGGGGCTGCTCGTGCTCCCGGCCTTCGGACTCGTCTACCTGATGTTCGCGAACACCGCCGCCTCGAAGGGCGCCGTCCTGAATGGCGTCGTCCTGAAGCGCATCGTCCACCTGCTCATCGCCGCGGCCGCACTGGTCGTCTCGGCCGGCTGGTGGGTGCTGGCGACGATCGTCTGGCCCGCAGCATCCCGGCCATACATCGGCGGCTCGACGAACAACACCGTGCTCGACCTGGTGTTCGGCTACAACGGCATCGCCCGCATCACCGGTGGCTCGGGCAGTCCCGGCGGCGGCTTCGGCGGAAACGGCGCGGCGGGCTCCAGTTTCGGCGGAGCGACCGGCCTCAACCGACTGTTCAGCAG
>JALYHS010000117.1 GCA_030776385.1 Actinomycetota bacterium | reverse complement strand
GCCGACATCGATGCTCGCGCGGTCGTCGAGCGATGGTCGGCTGCGCGGCCGCTCACCGGCGAACCGGAAGGAATGGCGCTTGCGGTGCGCGTCGGGCACGCCGAGCTCGGGGCCGTGGTGGAGCTCGGTGGAGATCCCGACGACGACGCGCCTCCCGCATTTCGCGAGGCGGTCCGCGAGCTGCGACGCCTCGTCGACGCTCCGGGCGTCTCCCCGTGGCTCGTCGACGCCCGCGGCGGGATCGGCGTGCTCGGGCCGCCGGCGGCGGGCCGTGCGGTCGCGAGATCGCTCGCCGTTCAACTGCTTGCGCAGTGCTCGCCCGCGAGCTTCGGGCTCAGCGCTCCCGTGGAGGAGGCCTGGGCAGTGGAACTTCCGCACCGGCTCACCCGCTCCGAGACGTCGTCATATCGGCTTCGGAGCGGCGAGGTCGAGGTGGTCATCGCGTGGGCGGAGAAGGCGTCGACGTTGCCTGCCGGGCTCGGCAGCGTCATCCATCTCGCCGCAGGGGAACCTCAGCCGCGCGCGCCGATGCCCGCCGCACTCGGGGCGATTCACGCCCGGGATCTCGCCAGGCAGCTCGCCAGGCTCGCCCGGGATCATCGGATGGTCGACCCCGCGTCTCGGTTGCCCGAGACCGTCAGCCTGCGCGAGTTGCTCGGCGGCGACGGGGGGATCGATCGCGGCGCGCGACTCGATCGCGGGTCGAGGTCGGGGCTCCGAGCTCCGATCGGAATGGGCGCTGACGGGGTGGTCGAGCTCGACCTGGTGAGGGAGGGACCGCATGCGGTCGTCGCCGGTACCACGGGGACCGGCAAGAGCGAGTTCCTGGTGAGCTGGGTGCTGGCGATGGCGTCACGCCATCCGCCCTCCGAGGTGACCTTCCTTCTCATCGATTTCAAGGGGGGCGCGGCGTTCGCCCCATTGCTCGGGGTTCCGCACGTCGTCGGCATCGTCAGCGACCTGGATGCCCGGCGCAGTAGGCGCGCGATCGAGAGTCTGCGTGCAGAACTGCGACGGCGTGAGCTGCTGCTCGCCGAACGCGGAGTCCGTTCGCTCGAGGAGCTGCATGGTGAGTTGGCGCGGCTCGTCATCGTCGTCGACGAGTTCGCCGCGGTGGTGTCCGGCCAACCGGAGCTGCATGAGGTGTTCGCCGACCTCGCGGCCCGCGGCCGCTCGCTCGGGCTGCACCTCGTGCTGTGCACGCAGCGCCCGGCCGGCGTGATCCGCGATGGCGTGCTCGCGAACGTCGCGCTCCGCATCTCGCTGCGGGTGACGGATCGCGGTGACAGTGCGGCGATGCTCGGCAGCGACGCCGCGTTCACCCTGACCCCGACGGCGCGCGGCCGGGCGATCATCGCCGACGGGTCCGGGGTCGTGCGCGAGGTGCAGCTGGCCCGTGCGGAGC
The DNA here is from genome assembly GCA_030776385.1 of Actinomycetota bacterium. Classification (GTDB taxonomy): domain Bacteria; phylum Actinomycetota; class Actinomycetes; order Actinomycetales; family Microbacteriaceae; genus Lysinimonas. Next base: position 790 of record JALYHS010000117.1, on the reverse strand, counting down.
CCGACGACGCGGAGCGGCTTCGCGATATTGGCCCGGGGTCGGAGGTCGTGCGGGCTCCGGTCTGGTGCGATCCGCTCCCTGAGCTGTTGCTCCTCGAGTCGCTTCGGCTGGACCCGGAGTGGGACGTTACCCCCGGGATCCCTTTCGGCCGCCTCGATCTCCCGGCGGAGCAACGCCAACCGTTCGCGGTCCACGATCCCACGACAGGAGGGCATCTTCTCGTGCTCGGTGCCGCCCGCGCCGGCCGCACGACCGCGCTGGCGACTTTTGCGGCCGATCCGCGGTGCCGGGTGCTTCCGCGCGATCCTGCCGACGCCTGGAGCTCGATCGATGGGCTGATCGAGCAGCTGGCCGAGCAAGTGGCCCACCCCGGCTCGACCCCGCAGCTTGGGGCGACCGGAGTCATCGTGCTGCTCATCGACGACCTGGACGTGCTGATCGACAGCGTCGACCCGGACGCCCGGCACGAGTTCGTCGACCGCTTCGCCCGGCTGGCCCGCGAGTCGCGTGCGATCAGCCTGATCGCCTCGGCGCAACGGATCACGGCCCCGCTTCAGCGACTCGCGGGGCTGTTCGAGGCGCGCCTGCTCCTTCGCCAGCCGAGCCGCGACGAACACGTACTGGCGGGCGGGGATGGAGCGACATACGATCCACGGTTGCCACCGGGCGCCGGCACCTGGCGCGGCGGTGGCGCAGCGGGCGTCACCGTACAGGTGGCGATCGGAGACCTCCCGCTGCCGTCGGCAGAAGCGCCGGAGCTGCCGCGCGTCCGACTCGAGCCGGGGCTCCC
>JALYHS010000116.1 GCA_030776385.1 Actinomycetota bacterium | reverse complement strand
CGGCGAGGCCGTGAAAGACATCAATCCGGAGGTGCTCGTCGCTGAGCCCGAAATTCCGTGGGCAGAGATAGCCCGCATGCGGGACCAGCTCACCCATCGCTACTTCGACACCGCGCACTCGATCGTGAGCGCGACGGCCGCCAACAATGTTCCGCCGCTCGCTGCTGCTGTCGCGAGGTTGCTTGGGCGACCCCTTCTCGGTTCGAAATGACGGCGACCCAGGTGGCATGAGGATCGATCCTTCGGGAAATGGCGTCTCCACCGATAGCGCTGAAAATCACACTCCGATCGATTGGGACCCGCCCGAATGATGCATCCCTACACCGAGATCGCCGAGTTGGCTGAGGTTGTGCTGGAGGAGAGTTTTGAGGTCCAGTCGTTGGTCTGGTCCGATCAGGGAGCGCCCCCAGCATTCGATGCTCGAGGCCAGGCCGACTACGGAAACATCGACGACATGGTTTTTCAGGGCGATCTGTACCGCCTGGGAGGAAGTTGGGGCCGAATGGAGCTAGTCGCAGCCCGCGTCACGGTCGAATACGAATAGCGCGTCATCGGATCTGGATTACTAGTGGCTTCGTACACATCGATTCTCGATCTGTCGTGCGTCGTGCTCGAGGAGAGCTGGGTGCTCGGTGTCGAGGCGCGACCTTCGTCCCTCGTCATCAAGCTCGACTTCGTCATTACGATCGATCACCCGCTGTACAGAAATCCGCTTCCGACCGAGACTTATCCCATAGTCCGTGGCTCACTCTCCTTCGAAGGCGTCGAGACACTGGAATGGATCGGTCAAGGCTCGCCGCCGGTGGTCGACCTCGACGGCGAGCTGGTGTACGGCAATGTCGATCTCATGAGCGTCGAGCAGGACGATTTTGTGCTCGAGGGTGACTTCGGCACGATCCGGGTCACCGCTCGTGACGTCCAAGTCGACTACGACGCACGCGGCTGACTATCCGAATAGTTCGTCGCCCGACTGAATGGGACCACGACAGCTGATGCAGAACTACACATTGATCCCTTCGCTCAGCGAGGTCCTCCTGGAGCAGAGCTGGGTGCTTGGCATCGAAGCACGCCCCGGCACCCTGACGTTCACTCTTGACATGGTCCTGACGGACAAGCATTCGCGCTACCACTCTCCCCGTCCTGGAGATCAGTTCTGCTACCTGACAGGCACTGTGAAATTCGTCGGTGCGACGGCGCTGACGTGGCTCAATCAGGGAGGCCAGGGGGCAGCTCAACTGAAGTGGATGCTGAAAGTCGCGACCGCCGATCGGCCGATCCCGGACGTAAGAGACAAGGGCAGATGAGTGACTACACAAACCTCGTGGCGCTGAGAGATATCGTTCTGGAAGAGAGTTGGATTCTCGAAGTTGCGGCTCAACCCGGCCGTATGGTCTTCACCGCCGACTTCGTGATGACGGCCGATCATTCCGAGTATGTACCCCCGCTGCCCGACGAGGTGTTCAGTTACCTTCGTGGGGATCTGATCTTCTCGGGTGTCACGAACCTTGAGTGGACAAGGCAAGGAGATCCCCCGGCCACTGACGCAAACGGCACCGTGGATTGGGGTCATATCGACTCGATGTCGTACGACGATCAGCTCTTTCAGCTCCACGGCGACTGGGGTCACATTGAGGTGACCGCCAGGTCGGTCAGCGTCGTGCCGAGCGCGACGAAGACGACAATGGGGTCGAGTGGATGAGATCCCTGATATCTACAATTCGCTATAGTCGAAATATGTCGCAAACCGCCGCCTCCACCCTTTGCGGCGCCCGTGAGCGCGCCGGGTTGACGCAGACCGAGCTGGCTGCACGAGCCAACGTCGCCCAGAGCGTCATCAGTGCGTATGAGTCATCGAAGCGAGAGCCCAGCTTTGAGACCCTGAAAAGGCTCGTCGCCGCGACCGGGTTCGATCTGGACGTGGTCCTTGTTCCCGCGGCATCAGGATCCCCGCGACGGCAGGCGATCGATCAGAACAGAACGCGATTGCAACGCGCCCTGGGCAAGTTGGGCGCGAGCAACATACGACTTTTCGGAAGCGTCGCTCGCGGGGATGACGGACCCGAGAGTGATGTCGACCTGCTGGTGGACATCGAATCTCGGGTGGGGCTGTTCGCCCTCGGCAAGATGCGAAGTGAGGCCGAGCGCATTCTCGGTACGACCGTGGACGTCGTGCCGGCGAACAGCCTGAAGCCGGATGTCGTGGACAGGGTGCTCGCGGAGGCGATCCCACTGTGAGCCGACCTCACCGCGAAAGGCTGCTCGACATCCAGGCAGCGTGTGAAGCGATCGCTGACTACATGGCACGGGAGGGCGTCGACGACGACATTGTGTTCGACGCGATCCGGGTACGCC
>JALYHS010000115.1 GCA_030776385.1 Actinomycetota bacterium | reverse complement strand
ACATCCCGTGACCCCCTCCGTGCCCACCATCAGCATCATCATCCCGGCTCGCAACGAGGCTCGAAACCTCGAAGTCGTGCTGCCCGAGTTGCCGTTCGTGCATCAGGTCGTGCTGATCGACGGGCATTCCGTCGACGACACCATCGAGACCGCGAAGCGGCTGATGCCGGACATCCACGTCGTGCAGCAGACCCGAAAGGGCAAGGGCAATGCGCTCGCCTGCGGCTTCGCCGCGGCGACAGGCGACATCATCGTCATGTTCGATGCGGACGGATCCGCAGACCCCGCCGAGATCCCGGCCTTCGTGCAGGCCCTCATCGACGGCGCCGATGTGGCGAAGGGCTCCCGCTACGCACGCGGCGGGGGGAGCGAGGACATCACGGGGTTCCGCTCGCTCGGCAACCGCGGCCTGAACTTCCTGACGAACCTGCTGCTGCGCAGCCGATTCACCGACCTCTGCTACGGCTACAACGCGTTCTGGCGCCGCGTGGTCCCCTCGCTCGAGCTGCCGGATCACACCATGGTCGCGGAGGAGGGCGTCATGGTCTGGGGTGACGGCTTCGAGATCGAGACTCTGCTGAACTGCCGCTTCTTCCTGCGCGGGCACCGCATCGTCGAGGTCCCGAGTGTGGAGCGCAATCGCATCTTCGGCACCAGCAACCTGAACGCGATCAGCGACGGACTGCGCGTTCTGCGCACCATCATCGCCGAGCGCGGCCGCGGCCTGAGCGTGGCTCCCTCCGAGTTCGTCGCGGGCGCCACGCGAGTCGCGCCCGAGGCCAACATGCGAGAAGCGGCATGACCGCTCGTGTCATGGTCGTGGGGGCCGGCTGGCGGTTCACCTCGGGCATCAGCTATTACACGTGCCGATTGACGAATGCCCTCGGGGAAGTCACCCCGACGAGTGCCCTGCTGATGCGTCAGCTTGTGCCGACCCGGCTCTACCCCGGGCGCGCGCGCGTCGGCACCTCGGTCAATGAGCTCAGCTACACAGCGAACGTTCCGGTCTTCGACGGAGTCGACTGGTTCTGGGGCAGGAGCATGCGCACCGCGCGTCGCTTCATCGTCGAGAACCGCCCCGACGTGCTGGTTCTCCAGTGGTGGACCGGCGCCGTGCTGCACTCCTACCTGCGGCTCGCGGCCCTGGTGCGCGCATACGGCGGTCGCGTGGTGATCGAGTGGCACGAGGTTCAGGACACGGGGGAGGCCCGCATCCCGGGAGTGACTCGCTATGTCGTCATGGCCATGAAGCGGCTGCTCGGGCGCGTGGACGGCCACCTGGTCCACTCGCAGTACGACCTGGAACTTCTGCGGCGTACGTACGATTTGCCGACCGATCGCGTCGCGATTGCGCCGCATGGTCCCTATGACCACCACTCCGACGACTCGGATGCCGGCGAGACCGGCGATCGCGCCGGCGACTTCGTCTTCCTCTATTTCGGTGTCATCCGTCCGTACAAGGGCGTCGAGGATCTGGTGGCGGCCTTCGATCTGCTGCCGGCCGGGGTGCGCGACACCTCGCGACTTGTGATCGTCGGCGAGACCTGGGAGGGCTGGACTCTGCCGCTCGAGGCGGTCGCGGCCAGCCCGAACGCCGACCGCATCACCGTCGTCAATCGCTACGTGGATGACGCGGAAGTCACCCGTCATTTCGCGGCCGCCGACGCGGTCGTGCTGCCGTACCGCCGCTCCTCGTCGTCCGGCCCGCTGCACATCGCGATGAGCTCAGGTCTGCCCGTTGTGGTGACCCGGGTCGGAGGACTCGTCGAGGCCGCGGGCGACTACGCCGGCGCGACGTTCGTCCCGTCCGCGGATCCGAGCGAACTCGCCGCCGCGATGGCGGCCCTTCCCGCGTCGCGGGGCGAGCGCTTCGACGACCCGCACAGCTGGGACCACACCGTGGACGCGTATGCGGACCTCTTCTCCCGTATCGGTGCCCCGCCTCTGCTTCGTCAGGATGTCGCCGCGAGATGAGCATCGAGACGGATCGGCCGAGCCGGCAGCCGTCGACCCAGGTCGACGCGTTGCCTCTCGTCGTCGACCCCGCTCGTCGAAGCTGGAAGGAGCGCGGCCCCCTCGGGCGCCTCGGATCCTCCGGCTTCTCCCGGATCGCCGGGATCAGCGCCTCGCTGGTTGGCACGCAAGCGCTCACCAGCGTGCTGGGTCTCATCTTCTGGACGCTCGCCGCGCGCGAGTTCCTCACCGCCGAAGTGGGCGTCGCGGGCGCCGCCATCGCGTTGATGATGCTGCTGGGCTCCCTGGGGTCTCTCGGTCTCGGGACCGTGCTGATCGCCCGGCTTCCGAGCACCGACGTCGCCGAGCGACGGGTTCTCATCCGCACCTGCCTGGCCGCGGCGGCGGCGGGAGGCGTGCTGCTCGGCCTGATCGTGCCGACAGTCGCGGTGCACGCCTTCGGCACCACCGCGCTCGCGCCGATCGCCGGCTCGATCTGGCCGCTGCTCGGATTCGCCGTCGGCACTGGCCTGACGTCGATGGTCATCGTGCTCGACCAGGCCGTGCTGACTATTGGGATCGGCGCTCTGCAGTTCGAGCGCAACGTCGCCGCCAGCTCGGTCAAGATCGTCGCCCTCCTCGTGCTCGGTGCGCTGGGTGCTCACGGCGGGATGATCGTCTTCGTCGCCTGGGCCATCGGCAACCTCGCCTCCCTGCCGCTCGTGGCGTGGCGAACCCGCGGCGGTCGAGTTCTCGCCCGGGGACGTCGCTTGGTGGAACCCGCGCTCCTCCGCGGCGTCGGCCGACTCGCCGTGTCGCACCACGCCCTCAACGTCAGCATCCAGGCCGTGCTTCAGCTGCTGCCGGTGCTCGTGCTGGTGCTCGTCTCGGCCGCGGCCAACGCGAGCTTCAACGCGGCCATCATGCTCGCGGGTTTCGTGTTCGCGCTGCCGTACGCGGTCAGCGTCGGGCTGTTCGCGGCGGCTCGCGGGGACGAGTCCGAGATCACCAAGCGGATGCGCCTCACGATCCCGTTCGGCCTCGCGGTGAGCGTGGCGGCGAACCTGGTGCTCTTCCCCCTGGCCGGTCCGCTGCTGCACATCTTCGGACCCCAGTACGCCGCGGACGGCACCGTGTTGCTGCGACTTGTCGTCCTCGCGGGCATCCCGTTCGTCGTCAAGGATCACTTCATCGCCCTGCGTCGCGTGCAGGGTCGCACGACACAGGCGCTCGCCGTGACATCCGTGTTCCTGGTGCTGGAACTGGCGGGGGCGGCCAT
>JALYHS010000114.1 GCA_030776385.1 Actinomycetota bacterium | reverse complement strand
CGCGGTCGCCATGAGGGAGCAGATCTCCTCATGCGTCGGGCGGACGTACTGAAGTCCGTCGCCCCGCCGCTCGGCTGTGCCGAGAGCGCCGTCGAACTCGCCGATCCCGTCTCCCGGGTACCCGAAGACCCGGGTGACGCCCCACTGCTGGATGCGGTCGATGACGAAGTCGCTGACAGTTGTGGTCATCTGTTCAGCGTGCGCCGTCGGTGAGGCCCGCGGCTGGTCGTGCGGGTGACTCGCAGCTAGCTCGCGGCCCCAGAAGGTAGGCGTCGACCAGGAGGGGACCTCGGATGTCGCGGAAGGTGTCGAGGAGTCGGCCGGTCCCGCGCCTGCCGATGGTGGTGAGCTGAAGGTCGTACGGGCCGAGCTTCTCGAGGCGTCCCGTTCGGATCCGGACGACCTCCCAACCCGCGCCACGGAGCGCGCGATCCTTGCGCCGGTCGGCCAGCTCCCGCGGGCCGACATGCTCGAGCCCGAAGCGACCGGGGCTGTCGTACTCCACCGCGATCCGGAGCTCCGGGATCACGATGTCGGGCCACACCTCGACGTGATCGAAGAACGGTCGCTTGACCCGCACGGCGTTCAGTCCCCAGGAGGTCGACAGCAGCGTTTCGAGGTCGAGACGGAGCCGGGCCTCGACGGCCGAAGCGGGCTTGGGGGCGCACTCGCTGACGAACGCGTTGCCGATCGGCACGTCGGGCGTCCGGCGGCAGACGGTGCGGGGCGCCGCCGGCTTCCTCTGCTCGCCGGCTGGTCGCACTCGTCGAGGCTTCGCGTCGGCGAAGCACTCGGGGCACCAGGACGAGCGGCGGCGCTCACGCCTCGGACGGGAACGCTGCTCGAACGGCGTCGCGGCGAACTGGTGGCCCACCTCGCACTCCCACAGCAGCAGAACATCGGCAACCGGCGGGATCTGCGTCAACGTGATCCCGGCGTTGAGCTCGGGATGGTACTGCCGGATCAGCATGGGGTACGGAGCCCACGCCTCCCGGTACGTCCCGACCGGATACGGAACCGGATCGTCGTGCGTGAACTGGCGACGACCCCACCAGTCCTCGACCCGCTCCACCATCCGTGAATCGTAAGAGGGACTGCCCACATTGGAGTCAACTCGCGGCGTGAGCCGAGCGGGTGCTCCGGCGCTCACACACTCGCAGGCCCGGCCGCGGCGATCGTCTTCCGCATCACGGTCTTGCTCGTGCCGATGCGGCGCTCAAAAATGAAACCGGCCCGTTCGAACATGGCTCGTGTCCCGTTGTGCAGGAAGGACGACGAGGTTTTCTTGCCGGGTGCCAGTTCGTTCGGGAAGGACACGACCTCCCCTCCGCCCGCTGTCGCGATCAGCTGCAACGCACCCTCGAGAGCCTCAGAGGCCACGCCGGAACGACGGTGGTCGCGATCGACGAAGAAGCACGTGATGCGCCACGGCGCCGGGTTGGTCTCGCCCGCGTCGTACTGCTTGCGGTGGTAGATGCCGGGAAGTTCCTCCGGGCTGCCGTACTCGCACCACGCGATGGCTGCGTCGCCGTCGAACACAAGCGCGGCATGTGCGACTCCCTCGTCCACGAGCCGCTGTTTGAATGTCGGCCGGTCGTAGTCGTTCTTGACCGTCTCCGCGGTGTCATCGTGGAAGTACGAGCAGTAGCAACCACCCCAGACCCCGTTGTGCTTCTCTGCGAGCGCTCTCCACGCGGGAAAGGTCTCGGGGGTGAGCGGCTTGATCACGTGCAGGTCGGCCATGCGCCAATACTGCACTCGGGCACCGACGGCCGGGCAAGGGGTGAGAGATTTGGCCAGGTGCACGTCGTCACTGAACGGCCCTCGCACGCTTCTTGATCGCGACAATGACATCCGTCTTCGCATCGGCATAGTCGTTCATGTCGTCCCATTGCTGACCGAGGAGCGCCCTTTTGGTGTTCTCGTACAGCGTCCGGTCGTTCGCATCCGAGCGCAGGTGATCGCGAAACAGGAGGTATTCGTCCACCGCCGGATCGCCCCGTTGGAGGACGTGCACATGGATGTCGCGTGCCGGCGTCCGTACGAGACGATGCCCAGGTTCTCGGACTCGCAACTCGTACCCCGCCACCAGGAGCGCGTCGAGGTAGTCCTCCTCAGCCGTGATGTCGTCAACCGTGACGACGATGTCGACGATCGGCTTGGCCGCCAATCCGGGGACGGATGTGGACCCGATGTGTTCGACGTCGACATCCATTTCAGCGAGCGCCGCTAGTATCCGTCTGCGGTGAGCGAGGTAGATACTGACCCACCGCTCGTCATAATCCTGGAGGCTGAGCTGCACCGCCTCGGGGCCGCCGATAAGTTCGACCTCGCTCACGTCGGGTCGACTCGGCTTTCCGTCGTGCGTCACGCGGATATCTTCGCAGGCGGCCGACTTACGACCCGAGTGGACGTGTCTCGGTGAGCCGAGAAACGCGGGCAACAGGGCCATGGGACTCTTCAGCAAGATCCGCAACAGCGTCAACCAGGTATTCGGTGGAGCGGACGCCGAGGTGATGAAGAACGGAACTCTCGGGCTCGGACAGATCCTGTCCGCCCAACCGTCCGGCGGCACGGTTCAGGTTGCAGGCGGGCTCGTGGGGCGTACGTGCACGTTCCAGATCAAGGTGCTGTTGGACGGGAAGTTGCCGTATCTCGCAGCCGTCCAGCAACGGGTACCCGAGGTCTACCTGGCTCAACTCCAATCCGGCTCGGTTCGGGTCGCCGTCAGGGTTGACCCTGCAAACCCGCAGCGCGCGTTTCTCGACCTGGCCACGGCGCACCAGATCGGACGAATGATGACCCGCTCGAGCCGGCGGCCAGGCACCGTCAGCTCGAGCGGGAATCGTGGGGAGCCGTCTCACGCCGCCACGTGAAGGCGGGCATCTTGTGCTCAAGGAACGCGGCTACACCGATCCGCATGTCGGAGCCGACTGTCATCGCGTCCCAGGCTGTGGCTCAAGGTGTCCCACCGCAAGCTCGACGCGGAGAAGTCCACGTCACGGCCGCGCACCGAAACCAGCATGATGTGGGGAGCTTGAGCTCGAGACCGGGTACCCGTGGGACGTCGAGTCATGATGTCCTGAAGAGGACGCGACGAATGAAAGTAGAGGTGTCATGAAGATCGTTGTCGTCGGGGGGACGGGGCTGATCGGTGCTCGCGTTGTGGCGAGGCTGAGCGACGCTGGTCATGATGTCGTGGCCGCGTCGCCGAGCACCGGCGTCGATTCGTTCGCCGGAATCGGCCTTCGCGCAGCGTTGGCGGGAGCCGAGGTCCTGGTTGATGTGTCGGACTGGACAACCGCCGGGGCCGACTCCGTGGATTTCTTCGAGACGTCAACTCGACATCTTCTGACCGCGGAAGTTGCGGCTGGTGTCGGTCACCATGTGGTGCTGTCTGTAGTCGGCATCGGGCGGGGCTCCGATGCTGGCTACAGCGCGGGCAAGTTGGCGCAGGAACAAATGATCATCGGTTCTCCGCGCCCATACTCGATCGTGCGTGCGACCCAGTTCTTCGAGTTCATACCTACCATCATCGAATCCCTCGCGACCGATCGGCCCGTCGCGGGCCTGGCGGTACCACCTGTCCGGTTCCGGCCCGTCGCAGCGGACGACGTGGCCGATGTGGTCGCACGCATCGCCGAGGAACGCCCACTCGATGGAGTGGTTGACGTCGCAGGGCCGACCGAGTACGAGCTACCGGCGTTCTTGGCCAAGGCGCTCGCCGTCCGCGGGGACTCCCGAGTGGTGACCGTCGACGCGGAAGCCTCGTATTTCGGTCGAAAGGTGGGTCGCGAGTCGTTGGTTCCGCTGTTGGAGAGCAATTTCCAGGTCGGGTCAACCAGCTATGACACGTTCTCGACGAAGACCGCAAATGGTGGCCGGTCTCGCGGGTAGTAGATCTGCCCGTCTACCGCGGCATCCAAGGGGATACACAATCCCCGAGGAGGAGATGCTGCCGATGCCACCGAAGTTCGAAATCATGGTTCCATGGCCCGTCAGGGCGTGTAGACGAGTCGCCCCTTGTCGTTCCACGTGAACTCGATTTCGGCGAGCTCGCGGCGCTGGAAATCGACCTCGATGATCCCCCGCGCCGCGAGATCCAGCGCGGCATCCGCCATGTCCCGGCGACGCTCCGGCGAGTACGCGCCCGCACCGCTTCCCCAGATGTGGAGGTCGCTCATGCGCAGAAGCGTGGAATCGAGCGGCACCTGGACGCCGTCGAGCGCTCCGAGGTTGATCCAATCAATCCGGTATTGAGGATGCGGGGCCGAACGTGCGATCGCCGAGACGACGGTTGTCCCGACGTCGCCCCAGAGGAAGTCGAGGACCACGTCCACCCCGTCCGCGCCGACTCGAGCGATCGCGTCGGCGAGATGGTCGTCGAGAGGGATCACCTCGTCCGCTCCATGGTCGGCAGTCTTGCGAAGTGCTTCACCCTCTCGGCCCACGGCGATCACGCGCTTCGCACCCAGATGCTTGGCCATCGGCACGGCGACGGACCCGGAGGCCCCGGTCGCTCCGATCACGAGCACGGTCGGGGTGGCGCCGGGCTCCAGGATGCGTGTCAGCGGCAGCCACGACGCGAATGCCGCATTCACCACAGCAGCGGCCTGTGCCGCGTCGAGGCCCTGTGGCACCGGCCGGGCCGCTGCCAGCGAAACCGCCGCGCGCTCGGCAATCGTGCCCCAGGGCGAGCGGACGCCCGGCACGTAGACGAGGGAGCCGTCGGGAAGCTCGGCGACGCCGTCGAATCCCGCGACCATCGGCGGCCGGGCGGCGCTCGAGTAGTGTTTGCCCGCGGCGATGAGCCGGACGATGTTCGAGACCGCCGCGGCTCGGATCTCCGCACTCACTTCGCCATCCCCGGGTTCCGGTTCGGCGAACTCGCCGTAGACCGGTGGTTTGCTGAAGTCGGTGACGACGGCCGCGTGCATGTTTCCCCTCAGATCCGGGTTCCGGCGATCCAGACGCCGCGGATCCGGCGGGTGGCCGCGATGTCGGCAGTAGGGTCGGCGTCCAACAGAACGAGATCGGCCCGAAGGCCGGGCGCGATCCTGCCGCGGTCGTCGAGATCGAAGTGGTCGGAGGCGACCGAGGTCGCGGCGTTCAATGCTTCCGCCGGCGTGAGGCCCGCGTCGACGAGCAGTTCGAGTTCTTGATGCAGGCTCGCCCCGAACGCCGGGGACGACGGCGAGAAGGGAACCGCATTGGCGTCGGTCCCGGCGAGGATCGGCATTCCGGCGGCATGGAGCGCGGCGACGGATGCGCGCGCCGGCTCGTAGACCGGCCCGGGAACACCCGCCGCCTTCATGCCCTCGACGAGACCGAGCATCATCGTCAGAGTGGGCACGATGACGGTGCCCGTGGCAACGAGCTCAGCCGCCTGCTCCTCGCCGACCGCCCGGTCGAGGGACGCGTGGGTGAGGATGTCGACTCCCGCTCGCTGAGCCATAACGACGGCATCGAACCGGGACGCGTGGGCCACCACCTTCTTGCCGCGGGTGTGAGCCGCGACGACCAGAGCATTCACGGTGTCCTGGCCGAAGCCGGGGAGGTCGATGACGATCTTGATGTAGTCGGCACCCTCATCCACGCGGGCGGCGACCCAGGCATCCGCCTCGCCGGGCTCGGCGACGAGCACGATCGGCCCCGCCTTCATCCGCTGGGCATGCATGCTCGCCGGATGGGTGGCGGCGACGCCGACCGCGCGAAGGTCTGCGACACCCGGCAGACCGCGGAGAGGCGTCGTGAGCGAGATCGGATTCGCCATATCGAGCACCGTGGTCACGCCGAACGAGGCGAACGTGGCGAGCGTCTCGGCTCCGATGACGTGCACATGGGTATCGATCAGACCGGGGATCAACCAGCCGCCCACCTCGACGTCAAGCGCACCAGCGGCATCCGTCCCGATGAGGGCCCCCTCGATCACCACATCCTCGGGATCACCGAATAGGCCGTCCCGGAACACCTGGACACCGCGCAGCACGCTCGACGTCATCGCGGTCAGACTTTCGCTGCGGCGGACGCGCGGGCGAAAGCGAGCTGCGAGTTTTGGAACTGGTCGCTGGGAAGGTGGAAGTCGATGCAGTGGCCGGCGCCGAGCTGCAACTTGATGTCGACGGACGGCGCGGAGGTGAATCCGGCGCGGTACTCGTCGACCTCGTGCTGGTCGGTCACCCAGAGGTGGTCGAATTCGGCCTGGCGGTGGTGCACGGGGACGGCGACCTTCCCGGTCGTCTCGGCTCGACGCTCGAGCCACGCTCCGGTGATGTCGAGCAGCTCCGCCTTCGGCACCGAAGTGTTCGCCGGGTAGCTGGCTGCCGGCATGGCCTCGTCGTAGGTCTCCGGCGGCCCGAACATCAGCTGATCCTTCAGCGGCACCGGCAGATCGATCATCGGGATCGGCGGCAGCGACGCCCACGCGCCCGCCGACTCCGGGGGCACCCGCACCAGACATCCGGATGTCGCGAGACCGAGCACGGGCCAGGACTGTGGCGTCGCGGCGATGATCGTCGCGATCGCCCCACCGATCGAGTGCGCGACGAGCACGACACCCGTGGCATCACCACCGTGCTCCTCCCAGATGGAGCCGATCGCGTCGCCGAGCACCTCGGCGTTGTCGACGATGATCGACCCTTCCGACGTCAGGGGGCTGGAGCCGATGTAGTTGGGCCGATCGATGGCGATGACTGGGATGCCCTGCTTCGCGGCGTTGTCGAGCAGCGAGTGACCGGGGATGTCGAAGTACTCCGACGAGTAGGTTCCGCCGTGGAGCGCGATGATCAGCGGTTCACCGGGACGGGGAGCGACGTCGGCGCCGATGTTGGTACGTCCGGTGAAGGAGAATCCGGCGGCGGAGCCAGAGCCGCCGACGGTGTGGGTGAACGGTGTGGACATCATTGTCCTTTCGGGGTGGGTGGGAACTGCGGGGTCCTGCGGGTTTCTGTTTCAGATGGATGCCGCGGCCAGCGCCGAGCGAACTCGCTCGCCGACGACGAGCGAGGCGTCGAGATCGCGGAAGTCAGTGCGACGGGACAGGATCACGGCGCCACGAGACTCCGGCGGAAGATCGGCGTCACGCGCGATCACCAGGAAGTGGAAGTGCGGATAGTTCTCGCCGAAGCTCATGAAGTAGATGCCGGTGGCACCGGTCGCCGACTGGATGGCCGCGGAGAGACGCTGCGAAACAGGCCCGAATTGGGCAAGCTCCTCGACCGTCGGCGCCGACCACCCCTCGGCGTGACGGCGCAGTCGCAGGATGAACCACCCGGGCACGTCGTAGCCCTCCGCGATCTCGCATGACCACGCCTCATCGCGATAGACGATCCGAGGGGGCTCGACGCCTTCCAGATCACACGGGAGACAGTCGCTCACGCCAGCCTCCTCGCTACTCGCTACGATATATTCTGCATGGTATGGCCGGATGACTCGCCGCGCAAGGGCGATACCGTTCGGGGATCAGGTGTCTTCGAGGGGCGCGATGTGAGCGCGGATTCTGTCCTCGTTGGCGACGAGGTGCAGGCGGAGCGCCTCGGCCATGGCCTCGGGATCAGCCACGAGGGCGGCATCGCGGAGAACGCGATGGGTCTCGTGCCGACGCGCCCGTTCGGTATCGGTGATCTGGGTTGGATCGAAGACGAGGTGCGTGTACCTCTCGGCCGCGACCCACAGGGTGTGGAGGACCCGGTCGTCCCAGTCGTTCGCCGCCGGGTGGACGAGCGCTTCGTGGAAGTCGTAGTGCGCCTGCCAGGCGACTTCGGGGTCGTGGTCGCGGCTCGACTCCAGCAGGGCATCCAACCGTGCGATCTGGTGGGGATCGCGCCGCCCGGCGGAGGCGCCCGCCAGGGGAAGCTCGACCTCGTAGCGAAGCCGGTAGATCGCGTGCAGGTCAGCCATGCTCAGGGGCGCGACACTGGCACTGCGCGCCTGCTTCAGGATGATCAATCCTTGCGATTCGAGCCGACGAAGCGCCTCGCGGATCGGGATGTGACTCACGCCGAGCTGGGCGGCGAGGTCGCGGATCGAGAACTGCTCTCCGGCGGCGAGGGTGCCGGTCAGGACGGCCCGGCGGATCTCCGCGGTCACCAGATCGACCGCGGACGCGTTGGCCGATGCGACGGAGCGCACCTGTCCCTGCAACGTCATGCGATCTCCTCGAGTGTTCTGGACACATCGTGCCATGGGCGACCGGGCCGCCGATCCCCATCTGAGTTGCACACGCTACGCTATAAGATATATCTTGCTGCAACGAGGGGGCATTCGATGGAGACCCAGGAACGACGCACGGCAGCCGACGTCGATCTCAACGTGCTCCGTTCCATCGAGCGCAAAGTGCTCTGGTTGTCCACGGCGATCATCGATGCCGCCAATGCGCCGGCCCGCAAAGACCCCGATGGGATCAAGATCGGCGGGCACCAAGCCTCCAGCGCTTCCCTCTCCACGCTCATGACGGCCCTCTGGTTCACGACCCTGACCCATGAGGATCGCGTCTCAGTGAAACCGCACGCGTCACCGGTCCTGCACGCCATCAACTATCTACTTGGCGAGCTCTCGCCGGCTGAGCTGGGCACGCTCCGCGCCTTCCACGGGCTCCAGAGCTACCCGAGCCGCTCGAAGGATCCTGACACGGTCGACTACTCGACGGGCTCCGTGGGCATCGGAGCCACGGCACCGATCTGGGGCGGGATCGCGCGCCGCTACGCCGCCGACACGGCGGGCACTCCGCGCAGTGCCGGCCGGCAGTTCAGCCTGGTCGGCGACGCCGAGCTCGACGAGGGTGCCGTCTGGGAGGCGGTGCTGGACCCGATGGTCGCTGCCCTCGGCGAGCTGGTCTGGATCGTCGACTTCAACCGGCAATCCTTGGACCGGGTTGTTCCCAATATCTCGGCGACTCGACTCCAGGCCATGTTCGCCGCCGCCGGATGGCAGGTCATCACCCTCAAGTACGGCAGCCTGCTGACGGAGCTCTTCGCGAAACCGGGTGGCGAGCACCTCAAGGACCGAATCGACGAGATGTCGAACCCCGAGTATCAGCGGCTGCTCCGCTGCTCGGCCGCCGAGTTGCGCGAGCGCCTCCCCGGCGTCGGCGACGGAGCGAGCAGCATCGCCTCTTTGCTCGAAGGACTCGACGACGACCAGGCCATGCGCGTCATCCGCGGGCTGGGTGGCCACGACCTCTCGAGCATCATGCAGTCATTCCATGAGATCGACGACAGCCGGCCGACCGTGATCTTCGCGTACACGATCAAGGGGCACGGGCTCCCGAGCGCGGGGCATCCGCAGAATCACTCCAACTTGCTGAAGCCTGCGCAGTTGGCCCAGGTCGCGGCTCAGCTCGGCGAGAGCGTCGACGATCCGTGGCGGGGTTTTGCCGCCGGGTCGCTCGAGTCGGAGCTCTGCTCCGAGGTCGCCGAGCGCTTGCGCCGCCCGCCCGTTCCCCCTTCGCACCCCGCGCCCGTGCCCGCCGACTTCCATCGCGCGATCACCGGGCACAGCTCCACGCAGCAGGGCCTCGGGCGGTTGCTGCTCGACCTGGTCCGCGTCGCCCCTGACG
The DNA here is from genome assembly GCA_030776385.1 of Actinomycetota bacterium. Lineage (GTDB taxonomy): Bacteria > Actinomycetota > Actinomycetes > Actinomycetales > Microbacteriaceae > Lysinimonas. The sequence goes on along the minus strand of JALYHS010000114.1, from coordinate 17,185 downwards.
TCGCCCGTCGGGTCGTCACGGTCGCTCCGGATGTCGCCTCCAGCACCAACCTCGGCGGGTGGGTGAACCGTGCGGGGGTGTGGTCTCCGAGCGAGAAGCGGGACTGGTTCGCGGATGACGCGGAGACGATCCTGCACTGGAACGAGCGCCCCTCCGGCCAGCACATCGAGTTGGGCATCGCCGAGGTCAACCTGGTCAGCCTGCTCGGAGAACTGGGCGCCACCTGGAGCAGATGGGGGGAACCGCTCCTGCCGATCGGCACCCTCTACGACCCCTTCGTGACGCGGGCGCTCGAGCCCTGGTCGTTCGGGGTCTACGGCGGCGGGCAGTCGATCCTGATCGGGACCCCGTCGGGGGTGACGCTCGCCGCCGAGGGGGGAGCGCACCAGTCGATCATCAGCCCCTCGATCGGCATCGAACAGCCGGGCGTCGTCTCGTTCGAGCCGGCGTTCGCTCAGGACTTCGAATGGTGCATGCTCGAAGCCCTGTCGCGCCTCGGGCGACTGGACGGATCGTCGAGCTACCTGCGTTTGAGCTCGCGCGTGATCGACCAGAATCTGGCCGCCGTGCCTCCGGATCCCGCGGCGCGCGAACGTCGTCGCCGCCAGGCCGTCGGGGGTGCGTACGCGTTGCGTCGAGCCGCGCACCCCGACGTGATGCTCGTCGGCATGGGCGCGCTCATGCCCGAAGTGCTCGCCGCCGCGGACCGCCTGTCGGAGTCGGGTGTCGCCGCGGATGTGATCTGCGTCACCAGCGCCGATCGCCTGTACCGGGCGGTGCGGGCCCGGAGCGGGCACGGCGACGGCGACGCGGCGATTCTCGACCAGGTATTCTCCGCCGAACGTGCCGTTCCGATGGTCACCGTCCTCGACGGGCACCCGCACACCCTCGCGTTCCTCGCCGCGATCCGAGGCGTGCGAAGCGTGAACCTCGGGGTCACCGAGTTCGGCCAGACCGGCACACTGCAGGAGTTGTACCGCCTGCACGACATCGGCTCGGACGCTCAGATCGCGGCTGCCCTCGATCTGGTCGATCCGACACACTGAATCCCAGCGTCATCCATCCCTCATCTCAAAGGAGAGAAGAAAATGCCCGACAACGCGATGACCGACCGTCCGGTCAATCCCCCCAAGCTGCACCACACCACCTTCACCACGCTTCGGATGGATCAAATGGTGGCCTGGTACGGACTCGTCTGCGGTCTGCGGCCGGTCTTCCAGAGTGCCGAGGCGTCCTGGTTGACCAACGACGAGGCCAACCACCGGATCGCGTTCCTCTCCCCTCCCGGACTCAAGCATCCGACGGACAAGGGCCACGAGACCGGGATCCATCACACCGCCTTCGAGTTCAGCACCTTCGACATGTGGATGAACAACTACATCCGGCTGCGCAATCACGGCATCCTCCCGTTCCTCCAGCTCGACCACGGCATCACGATGTCGGTCTACTACCAGGACCCGGACGGCAACGGTGTGGAGATCCAGGTCGACGGCTTCGGCGACTGGGCCGACTCGAGCGAATGGATCGCGAACGCGAAGGAGTTTGCGGCGAACCCGATCGGAACCTGGTTCGACGCCGAGAAGCTGGTTTCAGCTCGTCAGTCCGGACTGAGCTTCCAGGAGATCCACGAGCGCACGCGGGCGGGTGAGTACCTGCCCGAGGTGATCCCCGAGGACATCTTCCTGCCCGAGGTGTGGTGACTGCGTCGGAGGATGCCGGTCGACACGTTCCGGTGGTGATCGTGGGCGGCGGACCGGTCGGGCTCACAATGGCGCTCGAGCTGGCGTTCCACGGGGTCGGCTCGCTGTTGGTCGAGCCTCGGGTCGACGTCGAGCACTCCCGTCCGCGGGCGAAGACCACGTCGGCTCGCACCATGGAGCTCTACCGTCGCACCGGCGCGGCAGCGGAGATCCGGAGGCGAGCCCCGATTCCGGCCAACTGGTCGGACGAAGTGCGATTCTGCACGACCGCGACGGGTCATGAGATCATCCGACTGACGGGCGTGCTCGGGCTCGAGCTGCTCGACTCGGACCTGACGGCGGAGGGCGCGCAGCAGGTCACCCAGCCGATCGTCGAGGAGGCACTGCGCGCACTGCTCGCCGACCTCCCGTCGGTCTTCACCGCGTATGGATCTCGTGTGATCGATGTCGATCTCGACGGGCAACGGCCGCGCGTGCGGATCGAGGACGCAGACGGTGCGCTGTCCATCGTCACCTGCGACTATCTCGTCGGCGCCGACGGGTCGCGCAGCGTGGTGCGCGCTGCTCTCGGCGCTCACTATGTCGGGGCCGCTGCCGGCCGGCCGAACGTGAACATCACCTTCCGCTCGGCGCAGCTGGCCGGATTGCTGCCGGAGCGACGCGCGGTGCATCACTGGGTGCTGAACCCGGAGTTCCCGGGCGTCATCGGGCCTCTCTCGCTGGAGGGGACGTGGTGGGCGATCGCCACCGGCACCGAGACGATCGCGGACGACGACGAGGCGGCCGCACTCGTGCGTGGTCTCGCGGGGGCCGACATCGATGTCGAGATCCTGGCCACCGACCCGTGGCAGGCCAGGATGCTGCTGACCGACACCTACGGATCGGGTCGCACGTATCTGGTCGGCGACGCGGCTCACCAGAACCCGCCGTGGGGTGGGCACGGCTTCAACACCGGCGTCGGTGATGCGGTCAACCTCTCATGGAAGCTGGCCGCCGTCCTCAACGGGTGGGCGCCGGTCGAGCTCCTCGACAGCTACGAGGACGAGCGGATGCCGATCGCTCAGCAGACGATCGAACTGGCGGCCACGAACATGCGGGCGCTGTCCATCGACCTCACCTCTCCCGAACTCATGGCGGACGGTGAGGTCGGTACGAAGGCACGCGCCGCGGCAGCCGGACCGATCGAGCAGGCGAAGCGCGCCGAGTTCTTCAGCCTCGGCCTGGTTCTCGGCTACGGCTACGGCCCCGACGCCGCCGCCCAGACGCCATCGGGCGACGTCTACCGACCGATCCTGGCCGCGGGCAACCGTCTGCCGCACAGGCGGAACGCCGACGGAGTATCCCTGTACGACATCCTCGGTCCCGAGTTCACGCTGCTCGGCTCGCCGCATGAGGTGTGGGCCGCCGCCGCCACTCGGCGCCGGATCCCGATCACGTTCGTCGACCCCGCCGAGAGAGGGTTCGGTGCGGCCGGTGACGATCGACTCGTGCTGGTTCGACCCGATCAGCACGTCGCATGGGTCGGTCCGGCCACGAGTGATCCGGACGCCGCTCTCGACGCCGCGCTCCGCGGATTCATCCGCCATTCCGTTGCTGCATCACCCACCCTCTGAAGGACGACTCCATGCGTATTGCGAACAACTCCGGCCGACTGGCGCTCGTCGACGGCGATCACATGCTGGATGTCGAGAGCGCGAGCGGAGGGGCCTTCCTGGCCGACCCGATGTCGATCTTCGACCGCTGGAGCGAGCTCAGTGACTGGGCGGCCACCGTCGACATCGCCGGTCACCCCGATGCCACCGCGCTCTCCGACGCGACCCTGGACGCGCCGTCCCCCCGGCCCCGCCAGGTCTTCGGGATCGGGCTGAACTATGCCGACCACGCCGCCGAGTCCGGCTTGCCGCTCCCCGAGAAGCCGGTCGTGTTCACGAAGTTCAGCTCCTCGGTCGCCGGACCCGATGTCGAGGTGCGGCTGCCCGGCGAGACGGTCGACTGGGAGGCCGAGCTCGTCGTGGTCATCGCGACGGGCGGCCGCCACATCCCGGTCGCCGAGGCACGATCGCACATCGCCGGATTCACCGTCGGGCAGGACCTGTCGGAACGCACCGTCCAATGGCAGGATCAGCCTCCGCAGTTCAGCATCGGCAAATCGTTCGAGAAATTTGCCCCGACCGGGCCGTCCATCGTGACGCTCGACGAGCTGCCCCATGCCGACGCACTCGCGATCTCGGCGACGATCATCACGGTCGACGGCACGGAGTCGGTGATGCAGGACGGCAACACCGATCAGCTCGTGTTCTCGGTCGACGAGCTGATCGCCCGTCTGTCGGAGATCGTCGAACTGCTGCCGGGCGACCTCATCTTCACCGGCACTCCTCCCGGGGTCGGAGCGGGGCGCGACCCCAAGCGTTTCCTCGTCGCGGGCGAGACGCTCGTCACCGAGATCGAGGGCATCGGGCAGATCACGCAACGCTTCGTCGCCGGCGCTCCGTCGTGATCCTCGTCACGGCCGCCAACGGGAACCAGGGGAAACTCCTGATACCCAAGCTGGTGGCATCCGGCGAACCGGTTCGGGCGATCGTGCAGTCGGCGAGTTCCGCGACTGTCCTGCGTGCGATGGGCGTCGAGGAGGCGATCGTGGGTGATCTCGCCGATCCTGCCGTCCGCGAGTCCGCCGTCGACGGAGTCCGCGCGATCTATCACGTGGGTCCCACCCTGCATCCGGCGGAACGCGCGATGGGGTTCGGGATCATCGACGCGGCGCGCACTGCGAGAGTGGAGCACTTCGTGCTCAGCTCGGTGCTCCACTCGATCGTCACCGACCTCGTCCAGCACGAGATCAAACGCGACATCGAGGAGCACCTCCTCGCTTCCGACCTCGAGTTCACGATCTTGCAGCCGGCGAACTACATGCTGCTCCTCAAGCTGCGCCCCGCGTTCGAACGCAGTGTATTCGAGCTGTCCTGGGCCCTTGACCGCCGTCAGTCGCTCGTCGACCTCGACGATGTGACGGATGTCGCGGCCATGGTCCTGCGCGAGGGCGTCCGCCACTTCGCAGCCACCTACGAGCTGGTCGGCGCCGGACGATACACCGCCCACGAACTCCGTGAGGTCATCGAGGGCGTGCTCGGGCGACCAATCGCCGTCCGCGAGATCGCGGCAGACGAGTATGCGATGGCTTGGCTCGGCGATCGAGACCCCGCCGACGCGCCGCACCAGTTGGCTGTGCTCCGCTCGATCTCCGCCCGATACAGTGCGCACGACTTCCTCGGGAACTCGAACGTCCTCACCTGGCTGCTCGGTCGGGACCCGACGCGCTACGAGGCGTTCGTGCGGCGAGAGTGGGCCGCCTATCAAGGAGCGCAGCGATGGAGCTGACGGGACGCACGATCCTCATCACGGGCGGGGCATCCGGGATCGGGCAGGCGCTTGCGCGAGAGCTTCATACTCGCGGCAACACCGTGATCATCACGGGTCGCCGTGAAGACGCGCTCGCCGAGACGGCGGCTGCGCATCCGGGAATGGAGTGGCTTCCCCTCGATCTCACCGACCCGCAGAACATCCTGCGACTGCGCGATGAGGTGCTGGTGCGGCATCCGGATCTTGATGTGCTCATCAACAACGCCGGCATCATGTTCGCCGACGATCCCTCGCAGCCCGTCGACGACGAACGACTCGTCGGGATCATCGAGACCAACCTGCTGGGGCCGATACGGATGATCTCGGCGTTCCTGCCTCACCTGCAGACCCTCCCTACCGCGTCGCTTGTGAACGTGACGTCGATGCTCGGCTACGCCCCACTCGCCACCTCGTCGCAGTACTCCGCCACCAAGGCGGCGATTCATTCGTACACACTGTCGTTGCGATACCGCCTCCAGGGCACCGGCGTCGAGGTGATCGAAGTCGCCCCTCCGTACACGCGGACCGGCCTGATGGACGTCAACCTCGTCGACCCCCGGGCGATGCCGCTCGAGGACTACATCGCTGAGACGATCGAGGCCTTGGAGGACGGGCATCCCGAGGCCTACGTCGAGCGCGCGCGAGCGCGCCGTGACGCCCTCCGACCGGACGAGATCGGCGCGACTACGCGGTTCAACGACATGATGGCGGCCCCGCCACCTCTCGGCTGAGTTCAACGTTGTAATGTGCCCTGAGCGGGTAGTTTCCTGTGGACCCATCCAAGTTGTGGAGGATGAATGGCAGTCACGATGCACGACGTTGCCAACCTGGCCGGCGTCTCCATCAAGACCGTCTCCAACGTCATCAACAACTACCCGTACCTGCGTCCCGAGACACGACGTCGTGTGGAGGACGCGATCGACGCGCTGGGCTACCGTCCGAATCTGTCCGCGCGCGGACTTCGATCTGGACGCACGGGAGTGATCAGTCTGATCATCCCCGACCTCCGCAATGCCTACTTTGCTGAGCTCGCGGACGAGGTGATGAGCGCGGCGGATGCCAAAGGGCTCTCGGTGATCATCGAGCAGTCCCGTGGCGACCGCGACCGAGAGTTGAGCCTGCTCACCGGTCCGCGAACCAGCATGATCGACGGCATTCTGTACAGCGTGCTGGGGCTGGAGGAAGATGACGCCCACCTCCTGGAACGCATCGAGACCCCTATGGTCCTGCTGGGCGAGCGGATCTTTCACGGTCCGACCGACCACGTCACGATGCGCAACTCCGAGTCGACTCGCGCGGCAACGAAATACCTCCTGTCGATCGGAAGAAGTCGTATCGTCGCGTTCGGAGCCCACCGCGGCGAGGTGATTGGTTCCGCAGGTCTGCGTCTCGACGGGTACCGGGAGGCGCTCGCCGAAGAGGGTATCCCGTACGACGAATCGCTGATCAGCGAGGTGGGCGGTTGGTATCGGCTCGAGGGGGCCCAGGCGATGCACAAGCTACTTGCATCCGGCGTCGAGTTCGACGGGGTGGTCGCGTTCAGCGATGTCATCGCGCTGGGTGGGATGAGGGTCATGCAGGAGGCGGGAATCCGGATTCCGGAGGACGTTGCGGTGATCGGATTCGACGACATCGACGAGACCCGCTACACCCTCCCGACCTTGTCGACGATCGATCCGGGCCGTGCGGAGATCGCGCGAGTCGCGGTCGACTTTCTGCAGGAGCGGATCGCTGCGGGCGGGACGCCCATTCCGCCGCGCGAGCACTTCGCGGCGTTCACCCTCGTTCAGCGCGAATCGACTCTCCCGAGCTCCTGACTCGCGGTCGGCGGCAGGGTTTTGCCGGTGCGTCTTGACACGGCGCAGTCCGCTCTGCATGATGTTCGTACATCGTTTACCTACAACGTTGTACAAACCGCAACCCCGGTTCGCAACGACGCCAGGGATGAGGATCGATCGAATCGAGGAGGATTCGAACATGGCCCGTACGCCCGCCATCGTCTCGCCTCCCCCTTGTTCAGTCGGAATGTGGGTGGAGCGCAACCTCCCCCGCACGGCGACGTTCACGTCAGGGGGCTCGCCGATCGATCCTGTCTGGTCTCCCAGCACCACCTTTTGACAAAGAAGTCCGCCCAATTGAAGGGAACCACAGTGAACAAGAAGACAGCGGTCGCAGCGGTCGCAGCGATCGCACTCGCCGGGATGTTGGCAGCCTGCAGTGGAGGAGGCGGCTCGACGAGCACCTCCGGTGGCACTAGCCCCAAGCTGGCGAACTGCAGCAACACGATCGTGAACAAGAACGCCCCGGAAGTGTCGGTCTGGGCCTGGTATCCGAACATCAAGACGGTCGTCGACAACTTCAACAACCAGCACAAAGACGTTCAGGTTTGCTGGACCAACGCCGGACAGGGCGCCCCGGAATACACCAAGTTCCAGACCGCCATCGCGTCTGGCAAGGGCGCGCCAGATGTGATCATGCTCGAGGATGAGCAACTCACCGGATTCGAACTGCAGAAGGGCCTCGTCGACCTGGTTCCCTACGGAGCCAACAAGGTCAAGGCCAACTTCAGTGCGGGCGCCTGGAAGGACGTGTCCCAGGGCAGCGCCGTGTACGCCATTCCTGTTGACGGCGGTCCCATGGGCATGATCTACCGCACGGATATTTTCGCCAAGTACGGCATCACGACTCCTCCCACGACCTGGGCCGAGTACGAAGCGGATGCCGTCAAGGTCAAGGCAGCGGGCGGGCCGCTGTTCGGCGACCACGCGAGCAACACCCCGCAGGTCGATACGGCGCTCATCGCACAGGAGGGCGGCATTCCGTTCACCTACGACCTCAAGAAGCCGAAGGACATCAAGATCGACCTCGATTCGAAGGCCGCCCAGACGGTCCTCAACTATCAGGCGGACCTCGTGAAGCAGGGGCTCGTCGGAGTCCAGGACCAGTTCACCACCGACTACGTTTCAGGTCTCATCGCAGGAAAGTACGCCACATACATCGGCGCGGCGTGGGGCCCTGGGTACCTCACGGGTGCTGGCGTGGGCAAGGGCACAGACAGCGGCCAGTTCGCGGCCGCCACGTTGCCGGCATTCTCGTCGGGTGATCCGGCGGTCAACTGGGGCGGGTCGACGTTCGCGGTGACGACGCAAGCCACGGACAAGACGCTGGCGGCAGAGGTCGCAGAGGGCATCTACGCCGACACCGCCTCGCTGACGGATGGGTGGCAGACGCAGACGATCTTCCCCCTCAACCAGAGCGTGTTGAAGTCGCCGGAGTTCGTCAACAACAAGTCGGCATTCTTCAGCGGCCAGCAGGCCAATAAGGAGGTGTACATCCCTGCCGAGAACAGCTACCAGGGCTTCGACTACAGCCCATTCACGAACTACTACTACGCCCAGTTCACGACGCTGCTCACCAAGATCAACGCGGGAACGCTGAGCGGGACGGATGCCGCCAGCCAGCTGCAGGCAATCATGGTGAAGTACGCCAAGGGACAGGGATTCACCGTCACCCAGTAGCCAGCGTCCGAACAAGGGACTCACACGACACCGCCGCTGCGGCGGGGGCCGATCCGATACCGCATCCGGATCGGCCCCGGACCTCTCACGTCCTAGCAAAAGGAGCGATCACAGATGGCAGACACAGCAACGTTGCTCGTGCCTCCGGCCGCGCGGGTGTCTTCGGGCAAACGGGGCGTCCACAGACCGAGCACCAGACAGAGCCGAACCGGGTGGCTCTTCGTCGCCCCGTTCGCGGTGGTGTTCGTCGTCTTCCTGGTGGCGCCACTCGCGTACGCCTTCTATCTCAGCCTCTATACGAAGGGGCTCGCGACCGGCACCACGTTTGCGGGGATCGACAACTACATCAAAGCCTTCACGGACACATCATTTCTGAACGGTGTCTGGTTCGTGGTCAGGTTCTCGATCGTGCTGATCCCCGTGCAGATGCTGGTGTCGCTCGCCGCAGCTCTGGTGCTTGATGCGCTCACGACGAGATTCGCGAGGTTCGCACGCCTCATGATCTTCCTGCCATACGCGGTGCCGGTCGTCATCGGGGCTCTCATGTGGGGATTCCTCTACAGCCCGAGCTTCGGACCCCTCCAGCAGATCTTCGGTCTGTTCGGTGCGCAGGCCCCCTTCCTGCTCAGCCCGAACAACGTCTTCGGCGGCCTCATCATCGTGGTGACCTGGCAGTGGGCCGGCTACTACATGATCATCATTTACGCGGCCCTTCGCGGCATCGACCCGACCCTCTACGAGGCGGCGCGGATCGACGGCGCCAACGCCTGGCAGATCGCCACACGTATCAAGGTGCCGATGGTTTCGTCGGCGCTCGTCCTCATCCTCGTCTTCGCACTCATTGGGACACTCCAGTTCTTTGTCGAACCCGAGATCTTGACTCCGGTCGCCAACGGCAGCATCACTTCGGATTTCACCCCGAACATCTACGCGTTCAACCTGGCCTTCCAGTACGCACAGTTCAACTACGCGTCCACGATTTCCTTCGCACTCGGAATCGTGGTCTTCATCGCGGTGTACATCTTCTTGTTCGCGACTCGCAGGCGGGGGAGCTTCCTCTCATGACCACCGCATCGGCTCGAATGGATCGCTCACTCACTCAGCCCGACCGGCGGTCTCGGCCGCGCAATGTGGGACGCAACACGCTCGCCCACCTCTTTCTGGGCATCCTGATCATCTACTTCCTGGTCCCCATCTGGTTCATCATCGTTGCGAGCACGAAGGACGCCCACGGCCTGTTCGCGGGCTCGGCAGGTGCGCTCTGGTTCGACAAGAACTTCAATCTCTTCCAGAACATCCACGATCTCTTCACCTACGACGGCGGGATCTACCTGCAGTGGATCGGGAACTCGGTCCTGTACGCGTTGAGCGGCGGAATCGGGGCGACCATCCTGTGCGTCCTCGCGGGCTACGGGTTCGCCAAGTACCGTTTTCGGGGGCGCAACTTCACCTTTGCGCTGCTGCTCGGGTCTGTGATGGTTCCATTGACCGCTCTCGTGATCCCGACCTTCGTGCTGCTGTCGAATCTCGGGCTGACGAATACGATCTGGTCGGTCATCCTGCCGTCGCTTCTCAATCCGTTCGGCGTTTACCTGATGCGCGTGTATGCCGTGGATGCCGTGCCCGACGAGCTGCTCGACGCGGCCCGCGTGGATGGTGCTGGCGAGTTCCGCACCTTCATGCAGGTTGCGCTTCCGCTCATGCGGCCCGCCCTCGTGACCGTGCTTCTGCTGTCGGTCGTCGGCACCTGGAACAACTACTTCCTGCCGCTCGCGATGCTCTCGAGCCAGAACCTTTATCCCGTGACCGTGGGGATCGGTCTCTGGGAGGGTCTCGCGTCGTCGAACAACGGCGGCGGGACATCCCTCTGGAACATCATCATCATCGGCGCGTTCGTCTCGATCGTTCCACTGATTGTGGCGTTCCTGTCCCTTCAGAAATATTGGCAGGGCGGGTTGTCGCTCGGCAGCCTCAAGTAGCCGACCCCTCAAAGACCAGAATCGAAAGTGACCCATGCCCCATGCCGCTCTGACGCTCGACCCCCACTTCACCGTTGGCGCGGTGAACCGGAGGCTGTTCGGGTCATTCGTCGAGCACCTCGGCCGTTGCGTCTACGACGGAATCTACGAGCCGACGCACCCGACAGCCGATGAGAGCGGCTTTCGCGAAGACGTGCTCGAGTTGGTGCGTGAACTCGGCGTCTCGACTATCCGCTACCCGGGTGGCAACTTCGTCTCCGGTTTCCGCTGGGAGGATTCGATCGGTCCGAAGGCGAGCCGCCCATCTCGGCTCGACCTCGCCTGGCACTCGACGGAGCCCAACGAGGTCGGCATCGACGAGTTCGCGGGCTGGCTGGCCAAGACCGGGAGCGAGTTGATGTACGCCGTCAACCTCGGTACCCGGGGCGTCCAGGAGGCGCTCGACGTGCTCGAGTACGCCAACATTCGTTCCGGCACCGCGCTATCGGATGCGCGCATCGCCAACGGTCGGGTCAAGCCCTATGGCGTCACGATGTGGTGTCTCGGCAACGAGATGGACGGCCCCTGGCAGCTGGGGCACCGGAGTGCCGATGACTACGGCAAGATCGCATCCCGCACAGCGAAGGCCATGCGCCAACTGGATCCCTCCGTCGAGCTCATTGTCTGCGGTAGCTCGAGTGCCCAGATGCCGACTTTCGGCTCGTGGGAGCACACCGTGCTCGAACACACCTATGACGACGTTGACTTCATCTCCTGTCACGCCTACTACGAGGAGGTGGGCGGCGACACCGGAAGCTTCCTGGCTTCTGCCGTCAACATGGACCATTTCATCGAGTCGGTCATCGCGACGGCGGACTCGGTCGGCGCACAACTCAAGAGCTCGAAGAAGATCAATATCTCCTTCGACGAGTGGAACGTCTGGTATCAGAGCCGCTATCACGATGTCGACCAGATCACCGGCATCGAGAACTGGCCCGTCGCACCCCGCCTTCTCGAAGACTGCTATTCGGTGCTGGATGCGGTTGTCGTCGGCAGTCTCCTCATCTCACTCCTCAAGCACGCGGATCGGGTGACATCGGCGTCGCTTGCCCAACTGGTGAACGTCATCGCTCCGATCATGACCGAGCCCGGGGGACCGGCCTGGCGGCAGACGACTTTCTTCCCCTTCGCGATCACCTCCCGGCTGGCGACCGGCGTCGCGCTCGAGGTCAAGCTCGAGTCGGACAGCTACACGACGCGCAAATACGGGGAAGTGGCAACCGTCGATGCTGTTGCCACCCACGACGCCGCCACTGGACGCACCGCGATTTTCCTGGTCAACCGAAGTCTGAACGCTCCCACGACAGTATCGGTCGATGTCAGCCAGCTCGGCAGGGTGTCCGTTTCCGAGGTTCACATGCTCGCCGATGACGACATCTCCGCGCAGAACACCCTCCAGGATCAGGATCGGGTTGCGGTTCGCGGCAACGACTCGGCCGTGATCGCGGGTGGCACCCTGACGATTACGCTGCCCGCGGTGTCCTGGGCCGCGATCGAACTCGCCTGAGAATGCGCCGCCACGCGAAGGTGCTCGTCGGTCTCGGCGGGCTCGTGGTCGTGGTCACCGCAGCGCTCGCGGGCTGCACGCCCGTTGCGCCACCGGCTGCAACGACGCCATCGAGCGCGGCGCGCCTCGTGGTGTCCGGTGATCTTGCGGCGCATGACCCTGACCTGATCGCAGGTCAGCAAGGTGCGCCGTGGTTCGTGTACTCGACCGGGGACGAATCGATCGGCGACGGAAACATCCAGATTCGCGAGTCCAGCGACGGCCACAACTGGAAGCTGCTGGGGACCGCGTGGACGAAGAAGCCATCGTGGCTCAGCACAGCGGTCCCCGGTGTGGGACCACTGTGGGCGCCGATGCTGATCGAGCACGACGGAACCTGGTTCATGTATTACGCAGCCTCGACGTTCGGATCGAATCGGTCGGTGATCGCGCTCGCTACGAACACGACGCTCGACCCGCGCGCTCCGGCCTACGGGTGGGTCGATCGTGGTGTCGTCATCGCGTCGCACACCAGTGATGACTTCAACGCGATCGATCCGACCATCATTGACGACCCGTCCGGCACGCCTTGGATGGCTTTCGGGTCGTTCTGGGGTGGCATCCAGCTCGTGAAGCTGCAGTGGCCGAGCGGCGGACTCGCCGACGCCGCCATTGTGCAACAAATTGCCTACCGCGGGTCTCCCCCCGACGCAATAGAGGGGGCGACGATTCTTGAGCACGGCGGCGCGTACTTTCTTATCGTCTCGAGAGACCTCTGTTGTCAAGGAGTGGCCAGCACCTACAACATGGCGGTCGGTCGCGCCGCCACCGTGCAAGGCCCGTACCTCGACCGACAAGGGCACCCGATGGTTGACGACGGCGGGTCAGTGCTATTGGCCAGCAGCGGAAGTCAAATCGGACCCGGTGGCGAGTCGTACTCCAACGGGTACCTTGCATGGCATTTCTACGACGCGAAGGTGGACGGCGCCACGACGCTGGCGATCCAAAGGCTGGGTTGGACGGCAGATGGATGGCCCAGCCTGGATGCATCGTCGTTGAATCGAAAGTAGTCGCGACGGTGCTTCACAGGCGTCCGCATGAGCCTGTTCGTCAGAGACCCATGCTCCGCGCGATCAGCATCAGCTGAACCTCGGTCGTTCCTTTCCCGATTTCGAGGACCTTGCTGTCCCAGTAATGGCGTGCGACGACGTAGTCGTTCTCACACGGAACACCGTGCAAGCGCGGATGGCCAGTCTTCAGGCCGACGGCGTTTTCCTCGACTACGACCGCAGCATGAATCCCGCGGCGATCGGTTTTCCGCTCGTCGCGTTCACGACGATCCATGCCAATCAGCAGCATCTTGCGGACATCGTCTCGGTGCTCGTCAAGATCCCGGAGATCGTGCAGGCGCACAGCCTGACCGGGCCATCGGACATCCTCGTGCAGATCGTGGCTTCATCAGCCGAAGAGCTCGTCCGGGTGAACGCCGAGATTCTGGCCTGCCCGAGCGTGGAGCGGACGGAGACATCGATCGCCATGAGCGAACGGGTTCCCTATCGGCTGTCTCCGTTGATCGCCCGCAACTCGAAGACAAAAAAAGGGCTAGTCGACTCGTCGAATGACGGTCGCCCGAGCAACCCACCGGCCGTGCCGCGGGACTCGGTTACCAGCGGTGCTCGGTTGCCGCCGATATCCCGGTAATCATTTCGCTCTCTTCTTCCCGCTCGAACACGGACTGCATGGCGACCCGTCCCGGCCCGCTGAGACGGAGCCAGACGTGCCGGTAGCTGAACCGGTTGAACATGCTGAAGAAGCCCTGCGTGCGCGGGTACTCGATGTGCAGCTGGGCCTGTACGGAGAGGTCGCGGTACAGCAGCGCCGTCGGCTGGATGAGAATGCTCTCTCCGGCCGCTAGATCGCGAACGAAGGTATTGCCGGGCGCGTGCAGAAGAAGGAGTGCCGCGTTGTTTTGTGCCGAGAATCGATCTCCGATCCAGCCCAACGGATACGTTGTCTTCGCGTCGTTCCCGCTGCCGGTTTGAATCCAGATGTTGTTCGCCTCGAACCCGTAGGTCAGGTTTCCGGATGCGGCCAGGAACCGGTGCTCGCGCACCCAGATCTGCTGGCCGACGTTGAGCGGCAGCGCAACGATCTCGCCGGCGTGGTCGTCGGAGAGCGCGATATGCCCGGGACCGCTGGCCTGGGTCATGATCACGGGCAGGCCCGCGATCATCCGCTTCCATCCGCCGGCCATGCTCATCGCCTGCAGCCTGGTCGCCGGGTCCAGCCAGAGCATGGTGTGGTGGCCGAAGTAGATCGAGTCGCCGGGTGCGAGCGCGAAGTCGGCGGTCGGAACCTGCCGGCCCTCGATCTGCACGTGGGACTGGCCGAACTGGATGCGAGCCATGTCCTTGATGGGCGGCTGCTTCATCCAGCCTGACCGGCTCACGATCGCGGTCACGTCGATCGGGGCGCCGCATCTCGGGCAGGAGACTCCCGAGGGGTCGCTGGGCTGCCGACAGTATCGGCACACGTACCCGGTATCTGCGATGGTCATCGGATCACTCGCCTGCGGCGTGGTGGTGGTACATCGACTGGATGCCGACCCGGCCGGGGCCGGTCATCTCGGCCAGGTACATCGACCTCCCGAAGATGCCGGTCTTCAGCGGCAGTTGCACGGCCTGCATCTGCACCGTCGAGTCCTTGTAGAGGAATCCGCCCGGCTCGACGAGCACCTTCTCACCCGGGGCCAGCGTGCGCTCCATCACGTCGCCGTAGCCGTGCAGGATGAGCAGCCCGGGCACCCCCGCGGTCACGAAGCGGTCCATGAACATGCCTGTACCGCCGTGCACGATGTTGGCGAGCCCTTTGATGCGCACATACGAGTAGCTGACGGCACCGGAGGCGACCAGGAAGGCGTGCTCGCGCACATCGAGTTCCATGCCCGGATGAAGCGGAAGCACCACCATCTCGCCGGGGGCATCCCTCGAGAACGCAACCCGGCCCGGGCCCTGCGCGACGGAGATGATGTGCGGCATCCCGGCGAACGACCGCTTGACCCCGCCCGGCACCGGCAGCTGCGACAGCGGCGTGCCCTGGTCTTTCCACAGCAGGACGTGGTGTTCGAAGTAGACCCAGTCCTGCGCGCCCAGGTTCATCTCCGCCACCGGCACGACATGCCCTTCGACCTGGCAGGTGCTGATCGAGAACTTGAACTCGGTCATATCGCGAAGTCGGGGGGCTTCCTTCCATCCCGACTCGCTGACCAGGTCTTTCACGTCGAGCGGTGCGCCGCACACGTCGCAGCTCGTCAGAGTCGCGTCATTCTGCGAGTGACACCACTGACATTCGATCCGATCCATCAGGTGCTCCGAATGCTCGAAAGGCTGCGGGCGATAGTCCCGGCGACGAGGCTCACATGCTGCGGTCGCGTCGCTAGGCTACAAGCAACTATGGCGTGAGCTGGAGCATTCGTCGACATCTGAGGAGGCACCTTTGGCACTGCTGGGGCGCGAATTTATTGCGGTACCCGACGATCGCAAAAACCAGATGATCTACAAGTGGCCGGATGTCAGCATCCGCCGCTATTCGCAGGCGATCGTCAACGCGGATGAGCACGCATTCTTCATCAACACGGGTGTGGTCGCCGCCGACATGGGGCCCGGTCGACACCAGGTCGACGCGGACGAGATCCCGGGCCTCGGCATCCTGATCGACGCCGCGACGGCGGGACGGGCGTACCGCGCCGAGCTGTACTTCATCGGCACGCGCGAGTTCACGGGCTTCACGTTCGGGGGGCGCATCGACGACGTCCAGGACCTGCAGACCGGCCTCATCGTCACCCTCCGCGTGTTCGGCGACTACGCCGTGCGTGTCGTTGACGCCGTGAAAACGGTGACCAACCTCGTCGGCACGGTCGATGTGAGCGACAACACAAAGATCTCGGCCTGGGTGAGCGACCAGCTGTTGAAGGTGATGCGCACGGCGATCACGACCCAGATCGTGCGCAACGGATGGCCGATCCTCGGCCTCTCCGCCTATACGACCGAGATCGAGCCCGTCGTCATCGAGAAGGGCAACGAGCAGCTTGCCCCCTACGGTGTCGCCATCACTCGGATGGGCATCTTCGACATCAACCTGTCGCCGGAGGACACGGAGCAGATCAAGAAGCTCGCCAAAGACACCAGTTACTCCCGCCTGGCCGGAAGCTTCAACCAGTATGCGGCGGGCGAAATGCAGCTCGGCGCCGGCGAGGGCATGAGCCAAGGAGGCGGCGCCGTCAGCGGAGCATTCCTTGGCGCGGGCCTCGGTATGTCGGGTTCGGCGGCCCAGATGCCGGTCACTGCTCCCCCGCCGAGCGGGTTTGCGGGTGGTGGCACCGGATTCGCGGGCGAACCACAGCAGGCTCCCGCCGCACACAAGGTCGCCTGCGCGAACTGCCAGGCCGAGAACGATTCATCATCGAAGTTCTGCGCAAACTGCGGTCAGCCCCTCGTGGTTGCGGTCCAGCACTGCACGGAATGCGGTGAAGTAATCAAGCCCGGCACAAAATTCTGTGCGAGCTGCGGAACAAAGGTTCCCGGCACCGACGAATCTTAGGAATCTCTTGGCTTGCCCGGTTGTGTCGACCGGAGGATGCTGCGGACCGCTCCCGCCATGGGTGATCATGAGCACGACAGCACCACCCGGAACCACCCCTGCGGCGACGACTAGAGCGGCGACCTTAGTAGGGCCATGTGCTCCGTATTTACTCCGGACATTGGCCGTAAGCGAGTGACATCTCTTGGCGGAAGCCGCCTCGAAGGTCGATGGATCGGTGCTCGGGTGGGGCGCGCAGTTTCAGTGCGATGCGTTCCGCGCTGACGGCAACGGGGCTAAGGCGATCTGGTATCTGTCGAAGGCGCTGAACTACGTGATGAAGGACACCGCCCGTGAGGGGATGGGCGGACGCAGTCAAGCTTGGGAGGATCAGGCGGCATTGCAGCGTGCGGTTCGGTCGATGCGTTGCTCGGTGGACTGTGACCCGTCGAACTGCATGAGTCGGGTGCATGACCGGTTCGGCTC